>JAICGW010000083.1 GCA_025922945.1 Acidimicrobiia bacterium
CGAGGGCCGCGTCGAGATCTACACGAGCGCCGCCGACGCTGGACAGGGCCACGCCGAAACCTACCGGACCCTGGCGGAGCGAGAATTGGGTCTGCGGCCGGAGGAAGTCGACGTGATCGAAGGGGACACAGCACTCTGCCCGGAGGGCAGCGGGACATTCATCTCGCGCGGGGCGGTCGGTGTCATGGAGAGCGTCGTGGAAGCCCTGCGCAAGGCAGCCAAGGAGGATTTCGAGCCCGGTACGGACGTCACACATGTCCACGATCCGTCGCAGGTGTACCCGTCTGGTGCACATCTCGCAGTGGTCGAAGTCGACCCAGTCGGCCATGTTCCCCATGTGGTGCGTTACGTCGCGATCGAGGACTGCGGAAGAATGCTCGATCGCGACCTCGTGGAGGGTCAGGTGCGTGGCGGCATTGCGATGGGGATAGGCGAGATGCTCTTGGAGGAGCACACCTACTCAGAAGACGGTCAGCTCCTGACGACATCGCTCCGGCACTATCTGCCTCCACTAGCGCCCGATGTCCCCGCCGTCGAGATCCACCACCTGGAGTCGCTGAGTCCGATTACGGCACTGGGCAGCAAGGGAGTCGGCGAGGCCGGAACCATCGGCGCCTTTGGTGCGATCGCCAACGCCGTCGTAGACGCGGTGGGTCCACTCGGAGCGGAACTCACCGAGCTCCCGTACTCACCGGAGCGGATTCTCGGTGCCGTCCGGGGTGAGCCACCTCGGGTAGCCAGCTAGCAGATCCGCGGGCTCACGCTTCTGCCCGGGAACTCACATCCTCGCGCCCACGATGCAGATGTTCCTGGGCCGAGCCGACCGTGTCGAAGTCGGGAAGCAGTTTGCCCACCCCCATGATTTTGATCAGCTGGCTTGTGGCGTTTTGTGGGGCTATGACAGCGATGCCGCCAGCGAAGACTTGGTGGGCCTTGATCAGGGAACGAAAGCCAGTCGTGTCGACGAATTCGAGTGCAGCACAGTCAAAAAGCAGATGACTCATACCTTGATCGCTCAGATAGTTGACCTGTGCATCCACCGCAGCGGCACTAGCGATGTCCAGGTTGCCGCTGAGGATGACGAGCCCACAACAGTCCAATTGATGTGATGTCGCTTCCAAGTCGTTGAGGCTGACTTTCATAAAACCCTCCTATGGCGGCCACCTTCCGGCGCTGGCGCACCGTTAAGTCATCGGTCGTCTCGCGGCACGGATTGAAGGGCGCTGTCGAGCGGTCGAACGGCATGTTGATCAAAGTGGCAAGACCGAATGGCGCCGCGCCAACCGTGTACCCCCTCAGGGCCGGATCAAACCGACTCCCACCGCATCAAGCCTTCGACCGTACGAAGGTCAATCCTCTGAGCCGGCGTAGCGATCCCTCACCGGCTGGGCGCTATCGATCAGGCAGGCGCCATGGTGCGAGATCCCTCGGTCACCTCGTCCTTGTGGGCGGCGAAAGCAGCCAGCACTTCTTCCTTCTCCTGGCCGGGAACACCAACAAAGTCGAGGGTCCGCCCCAACTCGGCTGCGACCTCGTCGAATTCCTCGGGAGTGATACGGAGAGGGCGATGAGCTTCCTCCAGGCCTATAGGTGTTAGCCCGGGCTGGGTTCCCTGGTATTCGAATGGTCCTCCGGCGACATTGCAGACCCACAGGGTCCGCATGAACTTCAAACCGGGCAACCTGTCGAGTTGCTGGGTGTGCCACTCCCTCAAAGCCGGATTTTTGGAAGCTTGACCGACCATGGGATTCTTGACGATGGCGTCGCTGAAGTGGTCCACCACGGCGGCGATTGCGAAGACACCACCGAGCCTTTCGTAGAGACTCTTTACTGCCATGGGTATTCCTCCTCCTTGCTCAGCGCTGCGTGCCCAGGAGTACGCAGAGTTGGCTGGACACGGTTCACGGTTTGCGAACCGCCTGACCAGCCAGTGCCGTACTGTTTCTACTAGGCGAGTGGAAGGAGACTCATGCGACGTTTCGTCGTGTTGACCTTGTCCGTGCTCCTGTTGTTGTGCATTGCCTTGCCGGCGATGGCCGCAACGCAGCCAACCGGGGTTGCAAATGCTCTGGGCCGTAACGGTGGCAACAGCGCCCCAGGCCCGCATTGCCACATAAACCTGGTGGCCAGCGAGCACGCAGGGGGGTTCGACCTGATCATGGTTGGAGCCATTCATCAGGCTCACACTCAGACCGGGCTACCCACCGGGGTGTTTCAGGCCGATCCCGACTGCGTGGCTTGATCCCGGTTCCAACCAGTAGCTAACCCAACTCGGCGATGACCGCGTCGGCCAGAGCCGGCCACGCGGTCATCGCCCACTTGTCGAACTGACGCCCCGACAACCCGCACATGGCAAGACCATGGAGGGGGTCGACCCAGAGGAAGGAACCGGCGCCACCGAAATGGCCAAACGTCGTTGGCGAATTGGTGCGTCCGGTCCAATGAGGTTCCTTGCCGTCCCGTATTTCGAACCCCAACCCCCAATCGAGGGGGTCGTAGCGACCAATTCCAGGAAGCGTTCCGCTCAATCCTGGAAAGGCCACCGTGGTGGCGCTAGCAAAGAGGTTGGGGTCGACCAGCTTCGGCGAGAGCAGCTCGTGGGCAAAGGCGATCAATCCCTCGAGGTCGCCCGAAAGACCCTCTGATGGCCGCCCGAGTAGATCGGCGGTGATTCTGAGTGGTTGCAGCACCTGGATCTGGAGGTAATCGGCGAACTGCTGGCCGCACCTTTCAGTGATGAGCTCGCCCAAAAGGTCGAACCCAGCGTTTGAGTAGATGCGACGAGTACCTGGCCTGGCGATGGCCGCCTGACCTTCGAAGGGCAAGCCGGAGGCGTGGGCGAGAAGATGGCGGATCGTGGCGCCCTGGGGGCCAGCTGGATCCTCCAAGCTGAATTCCTCATCCTGTGCTGCCGTCAGCACGGCATACGCGGTGAATAGCTTCGTCACCGAAGCCCACGGTCCGCTGTAGGCGAGGTCGCCGCGCTGCCCTACCAGCCCGTTGGGCGCAACCACTGCCACCGCCGCGTTCGGCACCGGCCAGGCATCGATTTGTCGTAGAGCTTCGAGCAAAGATCAGGTCGACTGCCGGACCCGCGCCGCAGATCCGAGATGCCGTTCGAGCACCGACCACGTCGCCGGCTCGCCGAGGCATTTTTTCATGCCGATGAGCGTGCGGACGAAAGCCGGCACCGCCAGATCGGGGTCCATCGGATTGGGTCGCATCGACGCCAGCACCTGGGGCGTGGGACGGATGACGAGGACCTCGGCGTCCGGCCACTCCTTCTTGATCAGGGCAGTTTCTTCGTCCAGTGAGCGCCTTCCCACCCGATCGAAAAGACGCTCATGGGGTAAGGCACCGCGGCGCTCTTCTTCCGCGGCCATCGGAGCGATCACCAAGACCAAGTCGAGCGGGCGATCGTTGCCGAGCACCAGATCGGCGTGAGTTCCAGAAGCGACGCCGCCATCGACGTAGTGCCGGCCGTCATGGACGTGGGGTCGGAACACGACCGGAATGGCGGTCGAAGCGCAGACCGCGTCAGCCAATCCGATCTCAGGGGCGCTGGTGGTGCCAAAGGCGGTGCGCCGGCGAGTCGAGGCGTCGAAGGCAACGATGACCGTTGGTCGATTGGGCCATCCCTCGGCCTCGGCGCCTAACTCCTCGCGGACCCAATCTCCGAGTCCCGTGGTGTCGTATGGGGCGGGAGAACCCAGCAAAAGCGTCAGGCCGGGCCTGCGCATCCCCGGCAGCAGCCCGTGCCGCATCCACTTGCCCAGATGGACGCCCGGTCGCGATCGATAGGTGCGTTCCTTGATTCGGAGAGCTACTTCGGTTCGGCCGTCTTCGGGAAGGACCAGGGAGTCGAGGTCGAGGCGATTGTGACGAACGAGTGCTGCCACAAAGGCTCCCGAGGAGGTGCCGACCACTACGTCGGAGTCGTTGCAGTCCCAGCCTGTCGCCAACTCGATTGCCATGAGAGTTGCCATCTCAAAGGCGGCGCCGGTGATGCCTCCGCCTCCCAGCACCAGGCCCACCGCGCTCAGGAGTTGCCAAACATCGGGTCAAATCAGCATAGAAGCCGCCCGGAATTTGCCTAGGTAGCGTCCGCACGACATGGAGCCTGCGATCGAGATCGAACCGGCGCGATTCGGGAGGGATTTGAGTGAGATCGAGGCTTTGATCGAGAGCGTCGAGGGAGTTGATGGACATCGACCCATCGGCGAGCGCAAAGCGATCGGGCTCACCCGCGATCCAAAATTGATCGGACTGGTTGGTCGAGCAGAAGGAAAGGTCGTGGCCTTCGTGGCGTTGACTCCCGCCAGCAGTGAGTGGTGGGTAATGGAGATGGCAATCGCTCCCGGGCATCGCCAACACAAGCACTATCGCCGCCTGTTCGAGGCGGCTGTGGAGGAAGCCAGCAGGCGGGGCGGTAAGGCGTTGCGTGCTTGGTTATTTCATCCCGGTCTGGCGAGGGCGGCGGTGAGGGAGGGTTTCAACGAGGAACGCCAACTCTTCAAGATGGAGCATCACGGATTTATCTCAGCCCCAGCGGCATATCCGCCCGGAATAGAAGTCAAGGCTTTCCGACCAGGAAAGGATGAGCCCGACCTGCTACGCCTCAACAACGAGGCTTTCGGCATTCATCCCGAGAACGGTGCCTGGACTCGAGACGAATTGGCACTGAGAATGGAACGCGACTGGTTCGACCCGGAGATGGTTTTGATGGCCTGGCGGGGGACCGACCTGGTGGGGTTCAATTGGCTCAAGGTCGGAGATAGCGAGGGAGAGATTTACGTGATTGCTGTTGCTCCCCAGCTCCAGGGCCAGGGACTGGGCCGGGCATTGGTCATGGATGGGTTGGTCCGTTTAGAAAAAGCCGGGGTCGACAAGGCCTTCTTGTACGTCGATGCCGACAACCAGCCAGCACTTCACCTCTACCGGGACCTTGGCTTCTACGTCGACCACGTCGATCGCTCTTTTGTCAGGTTCGTCTGAATGGTCTCAGCCAAAGCGACGGCCGCAGCTTCCGCAGCGATCGTCATGAGCATCGGTTTGGCTGTAACACCAAGGGCAGGGGAGATCCTCGTCGTCAGAATCCTGAATCCAGATCTCGCCCGGTCCAGCCGGCCGCCGGTGCCCGCGGGCAAGCACCAACAACCCGGAAGTGGCGGTTGCCGCCAAGAGTGCTTCGAGCAAATGCGTCCTCCTCTGGTGGGGAGGCTATGTAGACGTGCTCGAGGATTGGTGGATTTCGCGTTTTAGCCGACCGCGTCCGCCAGGTCGGCGACGAGAGGTGCCAAGTCCTGCAGTCGTCCATCGCGCTTTTCGGCTGCTTCCAACATGAGCATGGCCGAGTGATAAGCGATCCAGCTCCTCAGCCGCGTGGCCGACACCACCGCTCCGTATCCCTCGAGGAACGCGCTTGCAGCCTCGTCGCCGAGCAGCTTCGAGAATTGCCAACTCGCCAGCGACACATCCCACTCGGGTGGAGCAACAGTTGCCCACTCCCAGTCGACCAAGGTGACTTGTCCGGCTTCGGTGACGAGGAACTGGTTGGGGAAAGGTCTCGTATGAGCGGGTTTGGCGGGGCTGGCGACGGGAGGGCCGGCCGAAGCAGCCTGGTCGAGGACGTCAGCCGGAAGGCTGAGGCGACGCCGGTACTTACCCAACCGCTCGATGGTATTGCGGAAGTGGGCTCCGATCTGCTCGTTGTCGATCGCATTGGAAAGGTTGGTCAGAGCCGCGTCCGACTCGTGCACTCCCCGCAGCACCCGGCCGGCAGAGCGGAGGATGTTGAGATTGCGGGGCAACGACGCCAAATCCCAGTTCCCGCCATCGGTCATTTGGATCCAGGCCGTCCCGTCGTCGATCCCCCGGCTGAGAATCTTGGGTACGCCCTGCACCTTGTCCAAAGCCACCAGGGCGTGTCGCTCCCGGCGCTCGCGGGTGGGAGTGGCATAGATCTTGACGACGCTGGTGGCACCCTTTTCCTCCCGCAGCCGAAAGACCCGGTTGGCGCCGGCCGAGACTTCGACGTGAGTAGCGCTCGGTGAAACTGATCTGAGGATGGTCTCGAAGTCCATGGCCTGCTTCTGATTGGTCGGTTGGAAGAAATCGGAACTGAGCTCGCGCACCCGAGGGGTACCCTTGGGCGGCCAGGCTAGCTGAGACGACCCATGCAAATTGAGCTTGTTTACCCAGATGGAACGACGACTTCTCACCCCGTCGGCCGTACCGGAGAGGATGTCGCCGCCTCGATTGGCCCGCGCCTAGCCGCGGCCGCGGTGGCGGTCGCTCTCGACGATCAGCTTCTCGATCTCAGACGCCCGATCGAACAGAGTGGAAAGTTCCGAGTCATCACGGCCGACACCGATGAAGGACGGCACATCCTCCGCCACTCAGCGGCTCACATCCTCGCCCAAGCAGTGCTCGACCTTTACCCGGGAGCCCACTTCGGGATCGGTCCGGCAATTGAGGATGGGTTCTATTACGACTTCGACATCGGTCGACCGTTCACTCCCGAAGACCTCGAGCAAATCGAAACCCGCATGCGCGAGATCGTGGGTGAGGACCAATTGTTCGAGCGGAGTGCCCTCTCCGCCGACGAGGCATTGGAGGTCTTTTCCGACCAGCCCCTCAAGAAGGAGATCATCGCCTCCGTCGATCCCGGCGAGGTCGAGGATGCATCCGAGGTGACGGTGTACCGCAACCGAGACTTTGTCGATCTCTGCCGGGGACCGCATCTGCCGTCGACTGGCCGTCTATTGGCCTTCAAGCTGTTGCGGACCGCCGGCGCCTACTGGCGGGGTGACGAGAAGCGCCAGCAGCTGCAACGAATTTACGGCACGGCCTGGGAGAGCGAGAAAGCCCTGGCCGAATACCTCCACCGCATAGAGGAGGCGGAACTGCGGGACCACCGCCGCCTCGGTCAGGAGCTCGACCTCTATTCGTTCCCCCGCGAGCTAGGCCCTGGCCTCGCGGTGTGGCATCAAAAGGGCGGGATGTTTCGCAAGGTCGTCGAAGACCACTCGCGTCGTCTACACGAACGATTCGGTTTTGAGTTCGTCGTGAGCCCTCACCTCGCCCGGGAGGTGCTGTGGGACATATCCGGTCATCTCGGGTTCTACGCCGAGAACATGTATCCGGGGATGGAGGTGGACGAAAACGAGTTCTACCGGGTCAAGCCCATGAACTGCCCATTTCACATCCTCGTCTATCGAAGCCGGGGTCGTTCCTATCGCGAGTTACCCCTGCGGCTGTCGGAGCTCGGAGCGGTCTATCGACACGAGCGGTCGGGAGTTCTGCACGGCCTGCTGCGAGTGCGCGGTTTCACTCAGGATGATTCCCACACCTTTTGCCGGGGCGACCAGCTTGACTCGGAGTTGGCTCTTCATCTCGAGTTCGTCACCACCTGGATGCGGGACTTCGGGTTCACCGAGTTCGAAGCCGACCTCTCTACCAAACCCGAGAAGTCAGTGGGGGACCCTTCGCAATGGGAGGCGGCCGAGCGCGCTCTCGAGAAGTCCCTACAGGATGCGGGGATCAGCTATCGCCTCGCCGAGGGAGAAGGGGCGTTTTACGGGCCGAAAATCGACGTCCACATTCGCGACGCCATCGGCCGCCGTTGGCAGATGTCGACGATTCAATTCGACTTCAACATGCCCGCCCGGTTCGGGCTCACCTACACCACTTCCGACAATCAGGGGGAGGTTCCGTTCATGATCCACTGCGCCAAGGCGGGGTCAATTGATCGGTTCCTGGCGGTGGTTGTCGAGCATTACGCCGGAGCCCTACCGGCGTGGCTGGCACCCGTGCAAGGATCGGTTGTGGCGGTGGCCGATCGGCACCTCGATTACGCCGCAGAAGTGGCGGCGGCTGCGCGCCGGCGGGGGCTGAGGGTCGAGGTCGATCATTCGAGTGAGACCGTCGGCGAGAAGATCAGGCGCGCCCTCACCCAAAAGCATCCGTTTCTCCTGGTGGTGGGGGATGAAGATGTCGAGGCCAACTCGGTCGGCTTTCGACGCTATGGCGAAGACCGCGACAGACGCGGCGTCCCCCTCTCCGAGGCGCTGACGATCATGTCCGAGGCCAGCACGCCGCCCGGCACCTGATGGACGGGATCAACATCCCGGCTGATGTCGCCGAAACCGCCGGGGTCCCCAAAGATCTCGACTCCTCGGCCGTTGGTCCCTACCGTTTTCCCTCTCCCCGGCGGCGACGAGCGGGGACTTGGATCTTTCTCGGCTTTGCGCCACTGATCTTCTTCGTCACACCAAATCGAGCAATCGGTGGAGCCATGGCGGGAGTGATGCTGGTGCTGGCTCTCTGGCACTGGGTGGCGGCGTGGCCGCTCAATCTCCAAGCTGAGGAGGCGCTGATAGTCGCCTCGCGCAACGCGCCATTTCCCATCGGCCACGCCTCGGCGGCAGTGATCTTTTCCGGGCTGCGCTCGCGCCCGCGGTGGCACGTCATCATGTATGACGCGGCCGAGCCGCCGGCGGCGCGGGCGCTGGTGGTGGTGGACGGAGTCACCGGATCAACCGTCGGCGACCCTTACACCGAGTCTTTTCCCGCCGTTCCCTCGTCCCCGCCGACGGTGTGATTGCCAACAGGGGGAGAAACAAGACCTATTGAATAGAAGGACCCCGTTCGTAGCATGAGCTCATGCTTTCGGGGCGGTTCGGGCAAGGGGTCGCGCTTATCAGCGCGGCTTTGGTTGGGGCGGCGGCGAGCTTCATCCTGACTCGTCCGGAGCCCGAACCCGAGTTGGTGCCGATCGATCCGCAGACCAGCACCTGCGAGCGGGCCTTCGGCACGGCGCGGGAAATTGCCTCCTATCTCGATCGACGGCAAGAGTCAGATCCGACGGTGGCCGGACATCCAATGGCAGGTTTGGATGAGAGCGAACGCGATGCGGCCTGGGACGAATACATCGCCCAGACGGGCGCGTACATGGAGGACACCGTGAATGGTTTTATGACCACCTTCGGCGGCGAGGTGCAATTCCTGGTCGATCAGTTTGTGCGGGCGGGGGCATGGGGTGACGACCTCCCCACCGAAGTCGTCGTGGTCAACGAGCTGGGGATACGCGACCTCGCCACCCACCTCGACACCGCTGCCCGAGCGGCGGGGTGTCAACCCTAAGACGGCGGTTGGTAAGCCCTTTCGGTTTCACCGCTGTACACCTGTTGAGGCCGGTAGATGCGGGTTTTCGGATCTTCCTTGAGCTCTTTCCATTGCGCCATCCAGCCAGGCAGGCGCCCCAGGGCGAAAAGCACGGTGAACATGTCGGTGGGAAATCCCAGGGCTCGGTAGATGATGCCTGAGTAGAAGTCGACATTGGGATAGAGCTTGCGCTCGATGAAGTAGTCGTCGGACAGCGCCGTCGCCTCCAGTTCTTGAGCGATGTCGAGCAGCGGGTCGTCGATTCGCAGCTTGGCCAGCACATCCGTTGCCGCCTGTTTGATGATTCGTGCCCGGGGATCGAAGTTCTTGTAGATGCGGTGACCAAAGCCCATCAGCCGGAACGGATCGTTGCGATCCTTGGCCCGGGCGATGTAACTCGATACGTCTCCCTCGCCGGCCGCCATCTCCTCGAGCATGTCCAGTACTTCCTGATTGGCTCCTCCGTGGAGGGGCCCGGAAAGGGCGTGGATGCCCGCCGACACCGAGCTGAAAAGGTTGGCGTCGCCCGAGCCCACCAGCCGCACCGCCGTCGCCGAACAATTCTGGCCGTGATCGGCATGCAGGATCAAGAGGACATTCAACGCCGCCGCCACCACAGGATCCGGGGTGTAGGGCTCGGCCGGGATGGAGAACACCATGTGCAGGAAGTTGGCCGAGTAGTCGAGGTCGTTGCGGGGATACATGTATGGCTGATGAGCCCGGTACTTGTAGAGCCAGGCGATCATGGTGGGGACCTTGGCGAGCAGCCGATGCATCGAAAGGTCGACCGCCTCCGGATTACGCGGATCGAGAGCGTCGGGGTAATAGGTGGCGAGTGCCGACGTGGCCGATGCCAGGATCTGCATCGGATGCGCTTCATGGGGAAAAGCCTCGAAGAGCTTTTTCATGTCCTCGCGAAGCAGAGTGTGCCTGGTGACGGAATCCTCGAACGAGGCGAGCGCTGATTTCGTGGGGAGCGAGCCGTAGAGGAGGAGGTAGGCGACCTCCAGAAACGAGGCGTGCTCGGCCAGTTGCTCGATCGGATAACCGCGGTAGCGGAGGATCCCTGCGGCACCATCGATAAAGCTCACCTGGCTCTGGCTCTCGGCCGTGTTCCCAAAGCCCCGGTCGAGAGTGAAGAGACCGGTCTCGGCGGCGAGGCGGGAGATATCGAGTCCGACCTCGTTTTCGCTCCCCTCGATTACGGGGAGATTGATTTCCCGGTCCTCGAATCGAAGAACGGCGTCGGCCATGTCAGTGTTCGTCTTTGGCGTTGGCCGCGATGACCTTCTGGGCTTCCTGGTGGGGCACCTCGGCGTAGTGGTCGAAGCGGACTTCAAAGGTTCCCCGGCCGCTCGTCATCGAGCGGAGGTCGGCCGCATACCTCTGAATCTCGACCATCGGCACCTCCGACTCGATGACCCGGCTGTTGCCGTCGGAGTCGATTCCGAGCACGCGCCCCCGCTTGGAGTTGATGTCGCCCATCACGTCGCCGGTGTGATCATCGGGCACGCGGATGGAGAGACGCATGATCGGCTCCAGCAAAACCGGCTTCAGGTTGGGCGCCGCGGCTCGAAACGCCTGGATCCCCGCCATCCGGAACGACAGCTCGTCCGAATCGACGTTGTGGTACTTGCCGTCGTACACCTCGGCGGCAACGTCGACCACCGGGTAGCCGGCGAGGATTCCCCGCTCCAGGGCCTCCTGGATCCCTTTGTTGACCGCCGGGATGAACTGGCGGGGGATGGAACCGCCCTTGATGGCATCGATGAACTCGTAACCCGACCCGCGGGGGAGCGGACTGAACTTGACAAATGCAACCCCGAATTGCCCGCGGCCGCCGGTTTGCTTTTTGTGTTTTCCCTCCGCCTCCGCCGCCGAGGTGATTGTCTCGCGATATGGAACCCGGGGAAGGGCGGTCGCCACTTCGACTCCGAACTTGCGATGGATGCGGGCCAGCGTCACGTCCAGATGAACATCGCCGAGACCTGCCAA
>JAICGW010000084.1 GCA_025922945.1 Acidimicrobiia bacterium
CCCTGGGGATGATGGTTGGCGGTCGAAAAGGCAATGAAGATGTCTCCCGAGCCGTTGTGGCCCACCCCACCCACTCGCGCCAGCCCGATCGCTGCCCGACGAGCGAGCCGGCGGCATTGGTCTGACAAAAGGGGCGCATCGGTAGCGATCACGATGATGATCGAGCCATCGCTGCGTTTCCTCTCCCAGGGCGCTGACACCTCGGAATACGAGATGTGCTTGCCGATCGGGACACCCTGAATCTGCAGGTCGGCTCGGGAGCCATAGTTCGCCTGCACAAGGACTCCCACCGTGTAGGAGTGCATGGCACTGTCCACTACCCGCGATGAGGTCCCGATCCCGCCTTTGAACTCATGGCAGATCATGCCTGTGCCGCCACCGACATTGCCCTCCTCCACGAGGCCCGAAGCCGCATCGTCGAGGGCACGGCGAGCATGTGCTTCGGTAAGGGCGAAAGCGTCGATGTCAGAGAGCCACCCGTCGTAGGTCTCGGCGACAACCGGAAGCATGAAGCCCTCGAGGACTCCCCTTTCGACCGCCACTTTGATCATGGTGTCGCGCACCAGTCCCACCTGATGGGTGTTCGTGATAGCGATCGGCGAACCCAATAGCCCCGACTCTTCGATCCAGGGGATCCCGGTCATCTCGCCGTTGCCGTTGAAGTTGAACCAGCCACAAGAGGCGTAATCGGTCCAGACGTCGGTGCGGGGAAAGATCACCGTCACCCCGGTCCGCACCGTTCGAGGTTGATCAACTATGAGCGTGCTTTGGCCGACCAGAACCCCAGGGACGTCGGATATGGCGTTATCGCGTCCGGGGGGATGGCGGCCGAGGACGACGCCAAGACCCCGAACGCCACGCACTCAATCCTCGTCGTTCCAGGCGGGGTCGGTCTCCCACTCCCGGTTGCGCTGCTCCACCTTTTCCAAGGCGGCCGCGGCCTCCTCCTCGGTGGCATAGGGACCGAGCCTTACCTCGGCCCGGCATCCGAGCTCGGGCTCAACCTCCTTGTGATCGAGGCAGTAATACCACTCCTCTGAGAAGGGATCGTCGTCGATATCAACCACAGTCCGGAGCCTAAAGCAAACCCAGGGTTCGCAGACGGGCTGTGCCTATCTGCCAGCCCACAGAACGCGGGATAATTGCCCAGAAAGGAGGCGATGAGATTGAGCGAGGGCAGAGATCGGGAGATAATCGTTACCAATCAAGACGGTGGGAGCGGCGTGGGCATGATCATCGCCGCCATCATCCTGGTGCTCGGGGTGATCTTCGCGATCTGGTATTTCAACAATTCCGATGCGGGCGGGGCTATCCCCGAGGACATCGATATCAATATCAATACCGAGGATCCGGGAACCGGGACGACAATCGCGGTGAATTAACCCGGCTGCGACTCGTCGACCTGGAAGGGGCACTGCACGCCGGCCTCAGGTCCAAACTGGGCGAACTGACCGTAGAAGCTCTCAATGGCGGCGATGTCCACCGTGTCCATGGGCATCAGCTTGGTCCAGGCGGTGACGGCAATCTTGTGAGCCATCCCTTCCCGGGGGGCGACGATCACGTGGGTGCCGGCGTCGCGGGCAAAGTCCTCCAGTTGCTGGCGCTCCTCGTCGGTGGCTTCAGGGTCGTATTGAATGACCACCACTCCGTGCTCCAAGTCGTGGACCTGGGTCACATCCGGCACGGGCTGCCGATAGATGCCGCAGGGAGCGGGGGCGGCGGCATGAGGTCCGCTGGTCGGCGGGTCGGAGTTGTAGTCGGGAAGGGGTGCGGTGGCATCGATGTGTTGCTGGCCCTGGCTGGGGAATGTCTCAACATTCGCCAGCGCCACGGGCTCAGGGCGGGTGGCGAAAAAAACCACCGCTCCGACCAGAACAAGGGCCACGATCCCCGTCGTCAGCAACCGACGATTGCGGAGCCGGCGCGCCTCTGCCTGACGTCTGGCCTCGGCCTCGGCGGCGGCACGATCTACGGTTCTGCGGGCACCTGTACGCGACATTCGGACGTGAAAGGTATCAGGCCGCGGATTGTTTGCGGCCGAGGTTGCCAACCCCCCGGCGTTGCATATCGCCCCACGCCTGGGTCGACTTACCACCGATCATGGCCCGGATACGCCACCAAACCGTCTGCTGGCGGAGACCCAGGTTTTCGACGAACACCATGGTGAGAAGCTTCAATGCCTCCATGGGCTCGTTGAAGTATCCGTAGCGTTCATCGAGCAACAGGGCGGCGAGCGAGGTCAGCGCTCCCGCCAGCAACGCCACCAGCAACAGGAGCAACGCGGCAACGGGGTCTATCCCCCCGAGGATCAGTCCCAACGGGACGATTACATACCCCGCCGCCTCGATGATTGGAGCCAGATACTCGAAGAGGACCATGGCTGGCCAGCCAATCATGCCGATGCTGCCATGACGGGGATTGAGGAAGGAACTGCGAAAGTCACGAACCGCCGTCATCAATCCCCGATGCCAACGAATCCGCTGGCGGCGCAGGACCGCTCGAGTCGAAGGCACCTCGGTCCAAACTACCGCCGAGGGCGCATAGACCATCCGATATGGTCGACCGAGCTTTCGGTAATGGCGATGGATTCGCATGGTCAGGTCCATGTCTTCCCCCATGTGCCCCGAAGTCAGGCCGCCCACCTCCACTACCGCCTGGCGGAGAAAGATTCCAAAGGCTCCCGAGATCAACGGAAGCGCATTCATCGCCGACCAGGCGGGGCGGGCAGAGACGAATGAGCGCACATACTCGAGCAACTGCCATCGCTCGATCCACGTCCTGGGCACCTTCGCCTCGACGATATGGCCGTACTTGACGACGCATCCATTGAGAGGACGCACGTTGCCTCCCACTGCCACGGTCCGATGCCGATCCTCGACGATGTGCCTCATCGCTTTTACCAGGGCAGTGCCGTCGATCAAAACATCTGCGTCGGTGATCATCACGTACGGATAGCGGGCGACGTTGATTCCGGCGTTGATCGCATCGGCCCGTCCACCGTTGACCTTGTCAACCACGGTGATCGAAACCGGCCGTCTGGTGTGGTACACCTGACGGACTTCCGACGTCTCCAGGTTCGCCCTATAGGGCAGCGGTACCGGCTCGAGCTTGAAGCTCCCGATCAGTTTTTCGAGGGTGCCGTCCTTGCTGCCGTCGTTGACAACCACGACCTCGACTCTGGGGTAGCTAATCATGGCGATCGATCGCACCGACTCGACAATTCCTGCCTCCTCGTTGTAGGCCGGAACGATGACGGAGACGGGTGGGCTGATGTCGCTGGCGAGCATGTCGTCGAGGCGACCAAACCGCTCCAGCATCCGTTCCTTGTAAAGCGCGGCGGCGGCGATCGCGGCCAGCATCAACATGTAGAGCTGGAGTACGACGAAATAGCAGAGCACGACAGTCCCGACGACCCCGAGGATCCTGGTCATGAACTGCCCTCCCGGGATCCGACCGCGAGAGTGGTCTCGGTGCCGGCAGGCAGCATCCTCAGCTCTGCCAACTGGTTGCGGGCCGCATCGGCTGCGAACCGATCCTCCGAGGAGAGGGCTCGCTGCAACTCGGCCACTCCGCCCGGCAACTCTCCCAGAGACTCGGCTGCGTTCTGACGAACCCACCATTGCGAGTCGGACAGCAATTCCGCTATCGCCGGCGCCACCGAGCCGTCGGCGAGCGATGCCAGAGCTCGCACCGCGCGCGCTCGGACCTCCCAGGAGTCGTCGTGCAGCGCCTTGAGCAGCGCCCCTCGGGAGGTGTCAGAGGCGATACGTCCGAGGGCGGAAGCGGCGGCAACTTTCCATCCGAGGCGATCGCTCTCGAGCATCTCGATCAGGGTTGTTTCGGCGGAGGTCTCCCCCAGGAGGCCGAGCACTCGCGCCGCCTGAGCGATGGTCTCGACATGGCTTCCGTCACCATCCCAGTGCTTGAGGATCCACTCGTTGATCGGCTTGACCGCTCGACGATCGAAGGCGGCGAGCGCATCGGCCAGTCGCGCCGCCTCCCATGGTCGCACGCGGGTAGCGAGATCGAGGATCAGCGGGATCGAGGAGACGTCGCCCAGCCGAGCGAGTCCGTGCGCCGCGTGCGAACGGACGTAGTCGTTGTGGTCGCCGAGCAGAAAACGCAGGAATGGCACCTGGTCAGAGCCGGCTAGTTCGACCAGGGCCGCGATCGCCCGTAGACGCACCGGCCGGGGCCAGCGCCAGCGGGCGCGCCGCTGGAGGACACCAACGATTCCCACCTCGGCGATCAGGTGGTCGACGAACTCACGCTCCTCTCCGCTCAAGAGATGGCGGTATTCGATGACGGCATCGTGGAAGAGGGGGTCCGCCGCCCACCGACGGGGGATATCAGCCGGGAGGAGTTTGCGGGAGATCATCTCTCCCAAGGCGGCGATGTAGTGGGCGCTTCGAACGCCCCGCCCCTTCAGCATGATCCGATGGGCGAGTTTCACCGAGATCAAGGCCACCGAAGCCACGACGGTGGCCAGGGCGAGCACGGTCGAAACGAGGGAAAGGCCCACACCTTTTGAATCGGCTCGGCGGTGGGTCGGCTGCAGCGCCTGTTGGCGGCTATTTGTCGCGGAGCCGGCCGTTGATGCGGGCGGTGAGCTCGGCCATGTTGACCGGCTTCCTGATGTAGTCGGCGGCCCCCAGCTCAAAAGAGTGAACGACGGTGTCGTCGTCATCGATGGCAGTGAGGACGAAGACCGGAAATTCGAGCCCGTCCTCGCGCCAGGCGGCGATGATCTCGGTGCCCAGCATCCCGGGCATCAGCTGGTCGATAACGGCCAAGTCGAGCCCGGCCTCGGACCCTGCTCGCAGCGCCGCCATTCCGTCGGCGACCTCGATCACCTCATGACCGGCGGCCCGGAGGTGCCGAGACAAAAGCACCCGGACCGGTGCTGCATCGTCTGCCACCAGGATCCTGGCCACGGACGAAGGGTACGCAAAAGGGGCGCTGAGCGCAGCAGCATCGCTAGAAAGCTTGCACATGACACCCGTCGCATCGACAACCGAGCCGGAGGAACGAGCGCCTTTGTCGAAGGCGGAGCTCGGATTAATCGACGCCTATTGGCGGGCGGCCAACTACCTCTCTGTGGGACAGATCTACCTGCTCGACAATCCATTGTTGAGCGAACCCCTCCGGATCGAACACATAAAGCCCCGCCTTCTTGGTCACTGGGGCACCACTCCGGGCCTGACGTTTATCTACGTCCACATGAACCGGGTGATCAAGGCCCGGGACCTGAACGCCATGTACATCACCGGTCCCGGTCACGGTGGGCCGGGCATAGTGGCAATGGCTTATCTCGAGGGGACCTACAGCGAGATGTTCCCTGACATCACCCCCGATGCGGAGGGGATGAAACGGCTCTTCCGGCAATTCTCGTTCCCTGGTGGCGTGCCCAGCCATGTCGCTCCGGAGACCCCGGGGTCGATCCACGAGGGCGGCGAGCTTGGCTATGCGCTCGCCCACGCATTCGGGGCCGCGTTCGACAATCCCGATCTCGTCGTGTGCTGCATCGTGGGCGATGGCGAAGCGGAAACGGGCCCACTCGCCGCCAGCTGGCACTCGAACAAATTTCTGAATCCAAGGACCGACGGGGCGGTGTTGCCGATTCTGCATCTGAATGGGTACAAGATCGCCAACCCAACGGTTCTGGCGCGGATTCCCGAGGGAGAACTTGCCGCCCTTCTGACCGGTTGCGGTTACACCCCGCACTTCGTGACGGGTGAGGACCCAGACGAGGTCCATCAACAGATGGCGGCCGCCCTCAATAGATGCTTCGACGGCATCGCGACCATCCAGTCGGCTGCCAGATCGGGCGGCCCCATTGATCGGCCGATTTGGCCGATGATCGTTTTGAAGACACCCAAGGGCTGGACCGGGCCGGCCGAGGTCGATGGCCTGCCGACCGAGGGCACGTCAAGGTCACACCAGGTTCCGTTATCGAATCTCCGCTCGCGAGCCGACCACCTTGCCCAGCTCGAAGCGTGGATGCGCAGCTATCGACCTGAAGAGCTTTTCGACTCCCGTGGATCGCTCAGAGGCGACCTCAAGGAGCTATCTCCCCGAAAAGACAAACGGATGAGCGCCAGCCCGCACGCCAACGGCGGGCTTTTGCTGAGTGACCTCACCATGCCGGACTTTAAGGCCTACGCCATCGAGGTCCCCAAGCCGGCGGTCACGTTCGGGGAGGCAACCAGGGTGCTGGGAGATTTCCTCCGGGACGTCATCGCCGAGAATCCCACCGACTTCAGGTTGTTCGGGCCCGACGAGACAGTCTCCAATCGCCTCGGCGCCGTCTTTGAGAAGACGAATCGGACCTGGATCGCCCAGACCTTGCCAACCGACGAGCATCTCTCGGCGGATGGGCGGGTCATGGAGGTCCTCTCCGAACATCTATGCCAAGGTTGGCTGGAGGGCTACTTGCTCACTGGGCGCCACGGACTGTTCAACTGCTACGAAGCCTTCATTCACATCGTCGATTCAATGTTCAACCAACACGCCAAGTGGCTGAAGACCACGCGTGAGATTCCATGGCGGCGACCGATTGCCTCGCTCAACTATCTGCTCAGTTCCCACGTGTGGCGCCAGGACCACAATGGCTTCTCACATCAGGATCCCGGCTTCATCGATCATGTCGTCAACAAGAAGGCCGAGGTCATCCGCGTCTACCTGCCCCCGGATGCCAACAGCTTGCTGGCGGTGACCGACCAATGCCTACGGAGCAGAAATTACGTCAACGTGATCGTCGCCGGAAAACAATTGGCCTTGCAGTACCTGTCGATGGACGACGCCGTTCTTCATTGCACCAGGGGAATCGGCACGTGGCAGTGGGCGAGCAACGACGAGCAGGGCGAACCCGATGTCGTGCTGGCTTGCTGTGGCGATATCCCCACCCTTGAGACTCTTGCCGCGGTGGACCTAATACGTCAGCACCTCCCCGACCTCAAGGTGCGCGTGGTAAACGTCGTCGATCTCATGCGCCTTCAAACCGAGTCTGAGCATCCACACGGCATGTCGGATTCAGAATTCGACTCACTGTTCACCACGAACAAGCCCATCATCTTCGCCTATCACGGCTACCCATGGCTGATCCATCGCCTTGCTTATCGGCGCACCAATCATCCCAATCTTCACGTTCGGGGTTACAAGGAAGAGGGAACGACTACCACCCCATTTGACATGGTCATGCTGAACGACCTCGATCGATTCCATCTCGTCATGGATGTGATCGACCGCGTCCCGGGGCTGGGAACCAGGTACGCCGGCCTTAGACAAACCCTGGGTGATCTCCGTGTCCAACATCGTGCTTACACCCGAGCGCATGGGGAGGATTCGCCCGAGATTCGCGACTGGGTTTGGCCCTATTAGCCGGGCCGTCGCGTGAGGATCCTGGTCGTCAATGCCGGTTCGAGCAGCCTCAAGCTGCGAGTCATCGATGATGACGACGAAGTTGCCCATTCCGCCGACTTGCCGGCGATTGGGCGCGGCAGCGGCCCGAAGGAGATCGCCTCGGCGCTGGCCGACTGCGGTGACGTCGAGGCCGTCGGCCACCGCATCGTCCACGGCGGCGATGTCTTTTCCGCACCGGTCATAGTTGACGGAGAGGTCGTCCGAGAGCTCACCCGACTGGTGGATCTGGCCCCGCTTCACCAACCGATGTCGTTGGCGGCCTTGGACGCCGTCACCTCAGCGCTGCCATCGATACCGGCCGTGGCATGTTTCGATACCGCCTTCCACGCCGACCTCCCAGAGGAAGCGGCGACCTATCCGCTCCCCCGAGAGTGGAGGGAGCAATGGGGCCTGCGACGCTTCGGGTTCCACGGCCTATCGCACTCGTATGCCGCCGCCAAAGCCATCCAACTGATGGGTCGGCCAGTCGAAGAGACGAGCATCGTCACCTGCCACCTCGGAGCCGGAGCATCGCTAGCGGCGGTACGCAGTGGCCGATCCGTCGACACCACGATGGGCTTCACTCCCCTCGAAGGATTGGTGATGGCAACCCGCTCGGGCTCGATCGACCCGGGACTCCTGTTGTGGCTGATAAACACCGTCGGTATGTCAGGAGAGGACCTGGCCAAAGGACTCGAAGAGCAGTCGGGGCTTTTGGGGCTAGCGGGCACTGCCGACATGCGCGAGGTATTGACCGCCTCCGAAGCCGGCAGGACCGATGCTCGACTAGCGCTCGAGGTCTATCTCCATCGGCTGCGATCGGGTATCGCCGCCATGACGGCTTCGCTCGGGGGGCTCCACGGGCTGGTGTTCACCGGAGGCGTGGGTGAAAACGCACCGATCATCCGAGAACGCGCCGTCGGGGGCCTGCAGTACCTGGGGCCGCTCATTGACCCCCAGAGGAATTGGGAGAAGACCGGAGACCGGATCATCAGCCCGCCCAACTCGACAGTCCAGGTGTTGGTGGTGGCAGCCCGGGAGGATCTCCAGATCGCCCGCGAGGTCCGGCTGCTTCTCGCTCAACCGTCCTGAGCTCGGTGACCCCAACAACTCGGTTCTGCCACCATCCTTCCTATGGCCGGCTACATGCCGTTCTCAAAGATCGATGCGTGGCTCCGGGCAACCAGGTCGATGTGGATTGCCACCGTAGGTCCGGACCAACAACCACATCTCGTCCCGCTTTGGTTCTACTGGGACGGCCGCGCCATCTACTTCGATACCGGGGTGAAGACGGTTAAGAGACGGAACCTGTCCAACAACGATCGGGTGGTGGCTCACGTAGGGAATGGTGACGATCCGATAATCATCGTCGGTCGGGCCCTTCAAATTTCGGACCTCGATGAGATCGCCCGCGTGGATCTTGCCTTTCGTGCCAAGTACGTAGATCCAAACTCAGGCGTTTCCGCTGGCTACCCGGAAACGGATCAGGACCTGGCCTACCGCATCGATATCGATCGGATCATGGCCTGGGAGTACGGGACCGTCGCAACTCGCACAGACTTTCTCTTCGATGGCGTGTCCTGGCAGGGAATCGCCCCTCAGCGAATCTAGCTAGAAGGGTCGTCGAGAACCGCGACCCCGATTATCCGTCGCAGGTTGCGGTCGATGTCGCGAGCTTTCCGATCGAGCCGCACAACGTTCGAGTAGAGGTGATGACCGGCGGCCCGCTTCCGAGGGCGAAGGCGCTGCTGTGACTGCCTCAGCTTCGCCTGAGCCGCCAACAAGCGCTCATGTCGAGAGCTCATCTTCGTCTCCCGTCTCCGACTTGGAATCAACGCGGCTCGCGAGAGTCGGACACTCAGACGCCGCCCTGATCTTCTACCCAGTGAGGCTTCCATTTATGCATTCCGTCGGGGAAAAACCTGACCGAAGCAGGCCGCCAATGGGGCAATCCCTAATAGGCAAGCGACCTCGACGCGTATCTAGTTGCCCTGATGGGAGACATCACCACCCTGGCAACCAGACCGCGCGTAGTAGATCGACCGTGGAAGACCACGGCTGCCAAATGGGCCCGACGCCTGCTCATGGTCGCGTCGCTGGGATTCCTCGTGCGGACCGGGGTCGTCAACTTCCCCACCATCAGGGGGGCATCCCGTCATTTGGTGGCCGCCAATAGCGCACTCATCCTCGGGGCGCTGGCGCTTGAAGCGGCGTGGACCTACCTCCTTGCCAACGTCTATCGCCAGGCACTGATAGCTCAGGGAGGCTGGATGAGCGTCCGGAACGCGCTCCGGGTCTCGATGGGCGCTTTCTCGCTTAGCCGCATCCTGCCCGGCGGAGGCGCGGCCGGGAGCGTTTTTGCCGCCCGAGAGATAGTCCGATACGGAAACGACGTATCGACCACCGTCACCTCAATGGTTCTCTCTTGGTGGATCTCGATGACCACCCTTGCCAGCCTGGTGACAGTCGGCTCTAGCCTTGGCGTCCTCGCCGGAACGGTTCCTGCTGGACACCTCCTGGGCCCAGTGTTGACCCTTGCGGTTCTGGTCGCGCTGGGCGGGGTGATAAGGATGGCGCGGGGGAATCCGAGGCTCCGCTGGCGAGTGACCTCTCGACTCGACCGCCTCGCGGACCGATTCGGCCTCGACCCATCCCGACGAAATTGGGAGGACCTCGCTGCCAAGCGAGGGGCTACGGGTCGGCTTGCAGGATGGGCTCTTGCTAGCTGGCTGAGCGACGCCGCTGCTCTCTGGTTGGTCTTCGCCGCCTTCGGCGAATTCCTCCACCCCGGGGTGCTCTTGGTCGGATATGGCCTCGCCAACCTGATCAACGCTCTCCCCGAACTGACTCCGGGCTGGCTCGGGGTCATGGAGTCTGCTCTCGCCCTGGCCTATGTCGCTCTCGGGGTTCCGGCAGGAATCGCCCTGATGGCAGTGCTGGCCTACCGGCTCCTTTCCTATTGGTTGCCGGTGGCGGTGGGTCTCCTCCCCGGGCTGCAGATGCTGGGCGCCAGCGACAAGATCCCGACAACACAGGCTGAGAGGCGAGCCGCATGATGCCCGGTCCAATCGCTCTCCTGGGAGGCTTGGAGCACTATCCCGGCACCGAGTCCATCGACCGCCACCTGCTCGACGAGACCGGATCAAGGTCACCTTCGATCGTCGTGCTTCCGTTCGCCTCCTTGCCTTGGCAGGCAGTGGCCGCGGGAGAGCTTGCCCGGTCTCATTGGACTCGACTCGGCGTTCGAGTCGAGGTGGTGTTTCGCCAACGCGGGATCCCCTCCCTCGCCACAGTCGAGGCGATTCGTAACGCCGATGTGATCGTTCTTCCCGGCGGCGTTCCCAACCGGCTGGTCGGGGCGATGGCTGGAACTTTGCTGTGGGAGGAGATCGCAGCTCGCTGGCGTACGGGTGCCGCAATCACCGGATCGTCGGCAGGCGCCATGGCCCTTTTCGAACGCCGACTCTCCCTCTACCCGCCGAGCCCTTTGCGGCTCATTCCGGGCCTAGGACTGTTAGCCGGCTACGTGGCCGGGCCCCATTTCGACCGCCTCCGGGCTCGCCGGTGGCATGACTTCGTTCTCCGTCGAATCACGCCGCTCGGGATACTCGGCTTGGACGAGTCGACGGGTCTGGTCGGTCGACTCGGCGCCATGAAGGTTCTCGGACCCGGTTTAGTGACGATCGCGAAGGCGGATCGTTTCGAGGCTTATTCGGCCGGAGCGGTTATCGATCTCGACCTCACCAACAGCCGCGG
>JAICGW010000085.1 GCA_025922945.1 Acidimicrobiia bacterium
GCATCCAGGGTGAGATAGAGCCGGCTCATTCTCCCCAGGAGCCCCGCAGCCTCGATCAATCGGTCCGAGGTCCACGCCAAATCGGTGGTGATCACGTCCTCTAGCCATAATCGGACCCCGCCCTCCTCCAGCTCGATGACCTTGAGTAGACGGGGTGCCCGCAGTCCATCGACCAGGGAGACCAATAGCCCGCTTTCGTAGACATCAGCCTCGGCTCGCCATTCATCGGAGCCCGGTTGGAACGTCTTGACGAAGGCCAGTTGCTGAGATCCGGACGCGGTTTCGGCGACTACGTGTGGATAGCCGCTGAGAGCGATGATCTCCTCGCCGCCGGTGAGAAGGGCCAGGGCGGCGCTGGCCTCGGCGCCGGTGATCGGGGTCATCGATTCATTCTTGCCCAGCGATCAGGCAATAAATGCGCCGATTTCTACCGAGGATCACCAGCCGCCGCCGCCCCCGCCGCCGCCGCCTCCTCCACCCCCGCCCGAGAATCCGCCTCCGCCACCGCTCCCCCCGGGAGGCGCGAACGCACCGTTCAAGGCCGACGAGAGCCCGGAGAAGGCGTTCTCAGTCCCGCCGCCGGTGTAGCCGTGACCACCGAACCAATAGATATTCGAAGTCTGCTGGAGCTCGGCCGGAGCTCGCAGGCGGGCAGCTTCCAGCACCTCTTCGGCTACCCCGAAGCCAATGGCATAGACCAGAAAGCGATCCCAGAGGGCGAGCGAGATGGGCGGCGCCTCCTGGAGACGGCTGAAGTCCTTCAGGTAGTTGCGAAAGGCCGTCCAGCGGGCGGCTTCGAGCGCCCCTTCTTTGCTGCGACGGACGTAGCCACGCCGGCTTGCCCCAAAGATGGCCAGGATCGCTCCGTTGAGAACGACGGCCACGATCAGCAGGGGGACGACAACGCCGGCTGGACCACCTCCGATGTTGGCGATGAGGAAGAAGATGATGAAGGCGAGCACTGCCAGTGCCCCCGCCGCCCCCAGCACCCGGCTTCGCCCGGCGCGGTCGAACAGTTTCTTCTGAATGATCGAGGCCACCGCCCGGGTCCGGAACGCCGTGTACGACTCGGCGTTGGCGGCGGCGTCTTCCCGGATTCCGGTCCGAAACTCGTGGAGGGGTCGCGGCTGGCCATCGAGGACCCTGTTCACGATCTGCACCACCTTCTCTTCAGAGTCGGTCAGCGTCACGCCGTGAGAGGGGTTGAAGGACAACTCGAGATCGTCGACGATCTCGCTTCGGAGCCCCATCCAACTTTCGATCGGGATCTTCACGGGATTGGCCGTGAACACCTTCTTTCGAATCAGATCAAAGAGAGTGGCGGTGAACTGGCGCTCGTCGACTTCACCCTGGCTGAGCAAGGCCCCCACCTCGGCCGGCGGCAGCTCGCTGGGAGGCTCTTGCTCGTACTCGCGGTCGTAACTCCCTAGGCCGGGCTCGCGGCCGTAGCGGAAATAGATATAAGCCACCCCGATCAGACCCGGCAGGAAGGTGAGCAGTCCCAGTCCGATGACCGCCGCTCTGATCAGCCCGGCCCGCCGTCGGTCGCGAGCCGCCTCCGCCTCTTCCTCAGCCAGGATGTCGGCCAGGCGATCACCGCCGATCACGGTTGCCCCCGCCGTTGACGACAGGAGCTCACGCGGGAAAACCACCCGCATCTCCACGAATTGACCCGGGGGCACATTCTCCGCCACCAAGGTGGGCCGAATCCCGTCGGCGCCGAGGGACGTGGAGCCAGTCACCGAGGCGGGATGGCCCCAGATGTAAACGTCGCCGGTTCCCGCCGGGCCTGGAAGCTGCATAGACGCCGTCAACTCGTCAAGAGTGGTCTCCCACTCGTCACCCCAGATCTGGAGATAGACATCGACCACGTCGTCGGCCGCTTTGGTCAGGCCCGTCAGCCGATAGCGGACGTCAAAGGTCCTTTCGCCGCCATCGGTGACGTAGTGCCAGACGACTCGGATGCGGCCGCCGAGGTCGACGACTCCATAGGTCGATGGTGGGGATGAGGTGCAACCGAGGTCCGTGCATCCCCCCGGCTGGTAGTCGATGCCGGCTTCGGAGACGACCACGTCACTGATCTGCTCTCCGGCCCGCAAAGGGATCTCGCGGAAACCGCCGGTAAAACGGCCCTCGAAAAAGTATGTGAGGTGCTCGGTGATCTCGAGAGATCCATCGTCATTGACGACGACTTCGATGTCAGCGCGCGGAACGGTCAACTCCCGGGCGCTTGCCGGGCTGGCCAAAATGAAGAGGGCGGCGACTAGGCCCAGCAGCGCCAGAAGGCGCGGTCTACGGGATGAGGTCAGAACTCGACCTTGGGTGGCTCGGCGGCCTGCTCGGGAGCGTCGAAGAACTCGCGAGTCGCAAAGTTGAAGATGCCGGCGACGATGTTGCCCGGTGCCACCTGAACTGCGTTGTTGTAAGTGAGGACCGAGTCGTTGTAGATCTGGCGGGCGACAGCAATCTTGTTTTCGGTATCGGACAACTCGCCTTGGAGGGCCTGGAAGTTCTCGGAGGCCCGTAACTCCGGGTAGGCCTCCGCCACCGCAAAGAGTTGGCGCAATGCCCCCGTCAGCAGATTTTCCGCTTGGGCCTGATCGGCTGGAGTGGTGGCCGCCTGGGCAGCGTTGCGGGCCTGTACCACCCTCTCGAAAGTCTGCTGCTCGTGGGCGGCGTAGCCCTTGACCGTCTCCACCAGGTTCGGGATCAGGTCATACCGGCGCTTGGTCTGGACTTCGATCTGACCCCAGGAATTGTCAACCCGGTTGCGCTTGGTGACGAGCCCGTTGTAGGTGGCGAACACCCACAAGATCAGGAGGACGACGATGCCGATGATGATCCAACTCATGCGGCTGAGGGTAACTGAAGGCGAGCGGGGCGGTCAGCCCAGCGCTTCGAGCATCGCCTGGCCCATGTCCGTGGGAGTGGGTGCGAGATTGATCCCGGCCGCGGTCATAGCCTCGATCTTGGCCTGCGCGGTGCCCTTACCCCCGGAAACGATTGCGCCGGCGTGTCCCATGCGACGACCCGGTGGGGCCGTCGTGCCGGCGATGAACCCGGCCACGGGCTTTCGCATGTGCTTCGCCACGTAGTCGGCAGCATCTTCTTCGGCGGTACCGCCGATCTCGCCGATCATGATCACCCCCTCGGTGGCCGGGTCGTCGTTGAAGAGAGCCAAGACGTCGACGAAGTTGGTGCCGTTGACCGGATCACCGCCAATCCCAACAGCGGTGGTTTGGCCGAGGCCGAGCCGGGTCAACTGATATACGGCCTCATAAGTGAGAGTTCCTGATCGGGATACAACTCCAATCTTTCCCGGCTGGTGGATGTATCCCGGCATGATCCCGATGCGGCACTGGTCCGGAGTTATCACTCCGGGGCAGTTGGGGCCGATCAATCTCACCGGTTTCCCCTCGAGGTACCTCTTGGCGATCACCATGTCGGCCACTGGCACTCCTTCGGTGATGGTCACGATCAGCGGCATCCCGGCGGCGGCCGCCTCCATGATGGCGTCGGCGGCTCCGGCCGGAGGAACGAAGACCACCGATGCGTTGGCCTCGGTGGCCGCCATGGCTTCCTCGACCGTCCGAAAGATTGGAACCTTCACGCCCCCGTCGAAGGCCTCGATCTCTCCACCCCGGCTGGGATGGACTGCCCCCACGACATTGGTCCCGTAGGCAATCGACAATTCGGCATGGAAGCGGCCGGTTTTTCCCAGGCCCTGGACGATGAGGCGGGTGTCCTTGTCGACCAGGATGCTCATCGGGTCATCTCGACGATCTTCTGGGCACCATCTTTCATATCGGCGGCAGTGATGAGATTGAGGCCGGAATCGTCGAGCATCTTCTTGCCCAGATCGACGTTGGTCCCCTCCAGTCGCACGACCATCGGTACCGGGAGACCGACCTCCTTGACCCCGCTGATGATCCCGGCGGCGATGGTGTCACAACGCATGATCCCGCCAAAGATGTTGACCAGGATGCCTTTGACATTGGCATCGGCGGTGATGATCCGAATGGCTGCCGCGACCTGTTCGGCCGTTGCTCCCCCGCCGACGTCGAGGAAGTTGGCGGGTTCACCTCCGAAGTGTTTGATGATGTCCATCGTCGACATGGCCAGTCCCGCCCCATTGACCATGCATCCGATGTTCCCGTCAAGTTTGATGTAGGAGAGCCCCTTCGATTTGGCTTCGATCTCGGCCGGGTCCTCCTCCGACTCGTCTCGCATCTCCGCTACGTCCGGGTGGCGGAACAGAGCGTTGTCGTCAAAAGCCATCTTGCCGTCGAGGGCGATCACCTCTCCGGAGCCGGTGACCACGAGGGGGTTGATCTCGACCAGGTCGGTATCGAGCTCCCTCGCAACCTCGGTCAGGCGGGTGATGAAGCGAACGAAGCTCTTGTGGACCTCTCCCTCGAGCCCGAGTCCCCAACCGAGGGCATTGGCCTGAAAGGCCGCCAAACCGATGGCAGGATCAATGACCTCGCGGAGAATCTTTTCGGGAGTCTCCTCGGCCACGCGCTCGATATCCATTCCCCCTTCGGTCGAAGCCATGACAAGGTTGCGACCGACAGATCGGTCGAGCAGAACCGCCAGATAAAGCTCGCGGGCGATGTCGACGCCCGCTTCGATGTAGAGCTGATTGACCTGCTTTCCGGCTTCGCCGGTCTGCACCGTCACCAGGGTCGACCCCAGCATCTGGTGGGCGACTTCTCCGACGGCCTCCGGACCGTCCTTGATCACGCTCACTCCCCGCAAGCCGGGGTGCTCTCGGAAGGTCCCCTTGCCGCGACCGCCGGCGTGAATCTGCGATTTGACCACGACCACCTGGTTGCCGGTCTCTTCGATCAGCTTGCGGGCGGCTTCGGTGGCTTGTCCCTCGCTTTGGACCATGATCCCCCGCGGCACCGGAATCCCCCGGGCACCCAGAAGTTCTTTGGCCTGGTATTCGTGGATCTTCATGGGGTGGCGACGTTAACCCGCACCCACTCTGCGATTTCCCCAAGCGAAGTGCCGGGGCCAAAGATGGCGGCGAGACCGGCCTCCTTTAGCGTGCCAACGTCGGCTTCGGGGATCACCCCACCCCCGAAAACGATGATGTCAGCCGCGTCCTTCTGTCGGAGGAGCTCGACCACGCGGGGGAACAGGGTGAGATGGGCGCCGGAGAGAGAAGAGAGTCCGACGGCGGCGACATCCTCGTCGATGGCGGTGGCCACGATCTGCTCGGGAGTTTGATGAAGGCCCGAGTAGATCACCTCGAACCCCGCATCGCGCAGCGCCCGAGCAATGACCTTCGCCCCACGGTCGTGGCCGTCGAGTCCTGGCTTGGCGATCAGGATCCGAGTCGGCACGGAGCCGGAGGTTACCGGCCCGGTTTGTCCCATTCTCTGGACCGTTATCCGGTCTGTACGCGGCTAGCAACCCAGGGTTCGCAGGTAGCTAGGTTTGGGTACGACTTAGAGGAGTTACGAATGCCCAAATCACGTCTTCACGGACTGGCCGCGGCCGGTCAAAGCATCTGGTCGGACGAGCTCAGCCGAGAAATGATCGACGGCGGCGAGTTGGAACGGCGGATCTCAGAGGACGCTGTCAGCGGCGTCACTTCTAATCCCACGATATTTGCCGGTGCCATCACGAAAGGTGCCGCCTATGACCGGCCCTTGCAGGAGTTGGCCAAGTCCGGACATACGGCTGAAGAGATCGTCGTCAAGCTGATGACAGCCGACATCGCCGACGCCTGTGACGTGCTGCGTTCGACGTGGGAATGGAGCGAGGGTGGGGACGGCTTCGTCTCGGTCGAGGTGAGCCCTCTCGTTGCTCACGAAACTGACGCCACCGTGGCCGAGGCGCGGGAATGGGTGAAGCGCATTGATCGCCCCAATCTTCTGGTCAAGGTGCCCGCCACCGCGGCTGGGGTCGAGGCCATCCGCCGTCTGACGGCCGAGGGCATCTCGATCAACGTCACCCTCGTCTTCTCCCTCCCCCGCTATGCCCAGGTGATGGAGGCTTATCAGAAGGGCCTGGCGGAATACGCCGAGGCGGGCGGGAAGCTGAAGCTGATCAACTCAGTTGGTTCGTTCTTCGTCTCACGAGTCGATACCGAGGTCGACAAACGGCTCGAAGGCGTGGAAGGCGGAGAACGCCTGATGGGAAAGATCGCCATCGCCCAGGCGAGAGTCGCCTACGGCATGTTCCTCGAGCGATTTCGGACCCCGGAATGGATGGCGCTCGAGCGCAAAGGCGGGCGCGTTCAGAGACCGTTGTGGGCCTCGACTTCAACCAAGAATCCGGCCTACCCCGACGTCATGTACGTGGAGAAGCTGGTGGCGCCGCACACAATCAACACCATGCCGCTCGCGACAATGGACGCCTTCCAGGACCATGGCACCCCGCTAGCGCAACCCTTCGGCGAAGGGGATGTGGCGGAGGCCCAGGCCGATCTCGATCGCCTGGCCGAGATTGGCATCGATCTCGATGACGTCTCGCAGGTGCTCGAGGACCAGGGGGTCGACAAGTTCGCCAAGTCCTGGCATGAGCTCCTGGCAGATGTCGAAGGGGAACGGGCGGCCGCAGCTTCCTAGGGGGTGTCCGTTACCCTCTCCAGTGGGGCCCAGGCGAGCAGCAGACGCTTGGCTCCCTCGTTATCGAAGAGCACGTCCACCTCGGCCCGCTCGCCCTCACCGATGACCTCTCGGACCGAGCCCAACCCCCACTTGTCATGCCGAACCCGATCACCCTGGACCAGGCTGTCGGGACTGAGGGTGCTCCTCCCCGACCACGCTGCTTCGGCGTTGGTGGTCCGCTTCCGCTTGCCAGCCTTTTCGAGCAAGTGGGCGGGAACTTCCTTGAGAAACCGGGAAGGGGTGTTGTAGTTGCTGGCCCCAAAGAGCATCCGCTTCCAGGCCGAGGTGAGATAAAGGCGGTCGCGGGCGCGGGTCATTCCCACGTAAGCGAGACGTCTCTCCTCCTCGAGCTCGGCAGGATCGGAGAGGGTGCGGGCGTGGGGAAAGACCCCGTCCTCCATCCCCACCAGGAAAACAGCCGGATATTCGAGACCCTTGGCGTTGTGAATGGTCATCAGGGTGACCGCCCCGGCGCCGTCTTCCAGTTCGTCGGTTTCGTTCTGGAGAGACACCGTTTCCAGGAAGAGCTCGAGTCGGGCCAGATTGGAGAGCGAGTCCCACTCAACGCCATCGACCACCGCCCCCTCCGTGGAGATGCGGAATTCGGTTGCTGCCGAGCCCAGTTCTCTCAGGTTTTCAATCCGACCCAGGGCTTCGATGGAGCGTTCAGCTTCGAGCGCAGCCAGATAGCCGGTGTCGTGTAAGACCGCTTCCACCGCGGCCCCGATGCCCCCGGTGTCGGCTTTCATCCGGATGAGGTCGAGCATCCCCGCAAACTCGAGGATCTGTCGCTGGGCCCGTCCGGTGAGTTGGGGTATCTCGGCGGCCCGGTGCAGGGCTTCGCCGAATCCAATCCGGTGGTCCTGAGCGAATCGATCGAGGTGAGCGACACTGGTACTGCCGATCCCTCGTTTGGGCTCGTTGATGATTCGCTTCAGAGCCACGGCGTCGTCGGGATTAACGATCGCTCGCAAGTACGCAAGGGCGTCCCTGATCTCTTTGCGCTCGTAGAACTTGACCGAGCCGATCACCCGATAGGGCACTCCCCGACGGACGAGGACCTCCTCAATCACCCGGGATTGGGCGTTGGTGCGGTAGAACACGGCCACGTCCGATTGGTTGAACCCGCCCTCGACCAATCGCTCCACCTCGTCGGCAACGAACCCCGCCTCGTCATGCTCGTCCTCTCCTTCGAAGCGGATGACGAGATCTCCGGTGCCACGGTCGCTCCAGAGATGCTTGGGCGTGCGCCGGGGATTGTTGGAAATGACGGCGTTGGCTGCGTCGAGGATCCTCGAGGTCGACCGGTAGTTCTGGTCGAGGACGACGATCCGAGCATCGGGGTAGTCCTTCTCGAAGTCCTCGATGTTGCGGATGTCCGCTCCCCGCCAGCGGTAGATGCTCTGGTCGCCGTCGCCCACCACGCAAAGGTTGCGATGCTGGGCCGCAAGGATCTTTACCAGCGCGTACTGGGCGCGGTTGGTGTCCTGGTACTCGTCCACCAGGATGTATCGAAATCGCTCCTGGTAATGCTCCGCCACCTCGGGAAAAGCGCCCAGCAATTCGACGGTGATCATGAGCAGATCGTCGAAGTCCATCGCCGAGGCCTCGAGCAGCCTCTGCTGGTAAAGCCGGTAGATGTCGGAGACCTGCTCGTGATAGAAGCCCTGGTTGCTTGTGGCGTAGGACTCGAAGTCGATCAACTCGTTCTTAGCCCGGGAAATGGTCTCCTTGATCCCCTTGGGGGGGAATCGCTTCAGGTCGAGGTCGAGATCCTTGATGCACATCGTGACCAGGCGGACCGAGTCGTCCTCGTCATAGATGGAGAAGCCCGAGCGATATCCCAGCCGCGGCGCCTCTCGACGGAGAATTCGGACGCAGGCGGAGTGGAAGGTCGACACCCACATGGCCCGGGTGGCCCGGCCGACCAGGCGGGCGACCCGGTTTCGCATTTCCTCGGCTGCCTTGTTGGTGAATGTGATGGCGAGGATCGAATCCGGGGCGACACCGAGGTCACGGATCAGATGGGCGATCCGATAGGTCAGAACCCGGGTCTTGCCCGACCCGGCCCCCGCCACGACTAGGACCGGGCCCTCGGTGGCCGCTACCGCTTCTCTCTGCGCCGGATTGAGCTCAGCTAGTAACGGCGAATCGACCAAGAGGTCGTTCTGGAACCACTCCGCGTGCACTTCCCCATCGTACCGGGAGGAAGGGTCAGAATCACAAGCTCGTCATTTCATGACGAAAGATCGCCGGCTGCCGGATATCAGATTTTAGATTTCAGATTTCAGAAGTCTGACGTCTGATGTCTGATGTCTGGTGTCTTGCTCAGAAGTCGGCGAGGACTCGAGGTCTTCGACCACCAGTGCATCCGCAGGCAAGGAGAAGCAGAAGCGGCTCCCGGTTGGAAAGCGTCGCTCGTACCAAACGTCGCCGCCCATGGCGCGGGCAAGACTGCGAGCGATGGGAAGGCCGAGGCCGATTCCCGACGAAGAGCGCGAGTCGCCCTTCGAGATCTGTTCGAAGTGCTCGAAGATGGTGTTGGTCGCCCCGTCGGGCACACCGGGACCGTTGTCTGAGACCACCACTACGTATTGCTCCCCATGGGTGAGTCCTTCCACCAGCACCTGATCGCCCCCGTATTTACGAGCATTTTCGAGCAGGTTGCGGATCACCTGTTGCACTCGCTTGGCATCGGCCTGCACCCTGACTCCGTGGGGGATGGATACGGCCGCCTCGCCGCCACCAGAGGTCGAAAAGAGCATCTGGGCGACCTCACCGATCATCTCCCCCAGATCGAACACGTCAGACGTGAACCGAAGACGACCCGCCTCGAGGCGAGGGATCACCAGCACGTCTTCCACCAGGTCCCCCAGATAGTTGGCTTGTTTGGCGATGTAGCCGAGAAATTCCTCGATCTCAGTTTTGGAGAGACGCGTCCAGTCCGAAGAAAGGGTCTGGGCGAAGCCCGCGATCGAGGTGAGCGGGGTGCGAAGCTCGTGGCTCACCATCGAGACGAAATCGTTCTTTATGTGCCGCGCATCGTCGGCCTCCTGACGGGCCATTCGTTCCTTGGCGCGGGCGGCGGTGGCCAACCGCAGACACCAGGCGACGATCGCAACGGATACCGCCGCTATTCCCCCAGCCACCCACAGGGTGAGGTCAGGACTCACGCTTCGTCCTTCGGAAGCCTTTCGTCAAGGAGCGTTCGAATCGTTGCCGCCAGAGATCCGAGTCGGAGGTCGCCTTTCTCCAAGTACGCGTCTACACCGGCATCCCAGGCCGCCTGCTGCTCTTCGGCGTTCGCCACGCCGGAAACCATAACCATCGGAATGGAAACGCCTCCGGCCCGGAGAGTTCGAACCAGGTCGACACCGCTCGACCGGGGCATGGCAAAGTCAACTACCAGACAGTCAAATCGCCCCGACGACAATGCCAGGATCGCCTCGCGGGCTCCCTCGGCCACTTCGACATCAAAGCCGCGCCCGGCGAGCGCAGCCGAGATGAGCTGGCGGACTCCCGCCGAGTCGTCTACCACCAGGATTCGATAAAGAGCTTCTCCCCGGGGCTGAGACTCCCGGCTGTACTCGCCGAGATAGTTGGGGTCGACCACTACCAGGGCTTCGCCCCCGCCGAGCAAAGCCGCCCCGGTGATGTTGCGGGAACCGCCGAGGATCGGTCCGAGGCCCTTCACTGCCACCCGTCGCTTGCCGAGGATCTCCGCCACTGCCACCGCCACGGGGCCGCTGCGGGTGGAGACGATTAGAAGCTCGGATTCGGGTCCGGCCGCCTCCTTGCCCATGGCCGCCGCCATCGAAACCACAGGCAATTCCTGGGATTGGAAGCGCGCCCGCAGAACTCCCTCGTTGTCGACCACGTCGGCGCCGGAGGGGATGATCGTGGCCTGCACCGCGGCCTCGGGAATCCCCCAGAAGTTGGAGCCGTCGGCGAGCACCACAACGTTCTGGAGGACGAGGGATACAGGGAGGATGATCGTGACTGACGTTCCCAGACCGGGCACCGATTCGAGCTGGATCATGCCGTTGACCCGCTCGAGCACATCGGAAACAGTCGAAAGTCCCTCTCCCGTGCCTGAGAAGTCGTGAGCGACGGTGGTGGTCGAGAAGCCAGGGAGAAAAAGGAGCGAGGAGAGATCGGATTTGTCAGCGGGAAGCCCGCGCCGGATGGCCGCGTCCTGGACGGCCTTCCAATCGATGCCCCTCCCATCGTCGGAAATGACCACCACTACCTTCTCGCCTTCGCGACGAGCGCTCAGAGAGACGATGCCGGTGGCCGACTTGCCGAGCGATACCCGCTCCGCCGGTGTCTCCAGCCCGTGATCCACCGCGTTGACCAAGAGGTGGCGAAGGGGCTCGCGCATGAGCTCGACGATTTGCCGATCGAGTTGGATGTCCTCGCCGGTGGCGTCGAATTGGACCTCCTTGCCGAGCTTGCGCCCGACGTAGCGGACGAACTGCGGAAACGTATCTGTGACTGAGCTCAATGGAGCGTTGGCCA
>JAICGW010000086.1 GCA_025922945.1 Acidimicrobiia bacterium
CCAGGACCTCCAGAACGCGATGGACGGCACCGAGACTGGGCCAGGCCTCGGCCATCTGCCGGGTCCCGCCGACATAGACCTCGCCGGGGGCGGCGGCGCTCTGGCGCAGCACCTGCATCAGGGCCTGGCCGACTTCTCGGACTTGATCGGGCTGATCCGAGAACAAATCCGTCGGCTCGGGTCCGCGGCCAAGCTCGGAACCGATCAAGTTGCGAGCCGCAATCTGCTCGACCTTCACAGCGTCATCGACACCGAAGGGCTGGTCGAGCCGAAGCTGATGCTGGATCACGCGGCCGCGATCGGTCACGATCACCGCCATGAGGTTCTGGGTGGTCAGGGTCACGAGGTGGAGGCCGCGTACCACCTCGCTCGAAGCTCCCGGCGAGACCACCACGGCCGGGTAGTGGGTCACCTCGGCCAGAAGCTGCGAAGTTGCCTTGAAAAGGTTGGAAAGCTCGAGCTGCACCGACGAGAAGAATCCCGCTATCCGAGCCTGGTCGGAGCTGGCCAGACGTCCGCGACCAATGTGATCGACGTAGTACCGATATGCCCGGGGGGTGGGGATGCGTCCGGCAGACGTGTGCGGTTGCACGACGAACCCATCGCGTTCGAGGGCGGAGAGATCGTTGCGGATGGTGGCGGCGGAGACCCCGATGGCGGTTTCGGCCAGGATGGCGCGGGAGCTAACCGGCTCGCCGGTTTTGATATGTGCTTCCACCAGTGCCCGGAGCACGTCGGAGCGGCGCTCCTCCAGCATTTGGCCCGATTCTAGCGAGGCGCCGGGCTCCGGTTAGCAATCAGGGGGGTGGGAGTGCTAACACCGCCCGCGATGCGGCGTCGGTGAGCAGTGGTCTCCGCACCCGCAGGCGGTCCTGATCGAAGGCGATGACCCCGGCCTCCTCGAGTCGGGCTCCTTCGGGAGAGGCCCCCAGGGCAGCTCCCCCCGCCCCGGAGATGACCCCGGCCGCACGCCGCAGGCCGAGAAACAGTCGCTCGAGCTCGCGATCCCAGCCCGAGACCTCCTCGTAACCCGCGACCGGCACGCCTGCCGTCGCCGCCTCCAGATAGGTGTCGAAGTGGCGGTAGTTGTGGGAGCGAATCCCCCCGCGAAAACGGTGGGCGGAAAGGCCGAAACCGAGGAAATCGGCCTGCGCCCAAACGGCCAGGTTGTAGCGGACGGTGTGTCCAGGTCGAGCCCAGTTGGAAACCTCGTATCGCACCAAACCGGCATCGGTGGCGAGGGCATTGGCCGTCTCCCACTGATCGGCCTGGATGTCTGGATCGGGGGCCGGAGCCCCCGCCGCTACCCGGCGGTGGAGGGCGGTGCCGGGCTCGACCGTCAAGCCGTAGCAGCTGAGGTGGTCGAGGCCCAGCCCGAGCGCTCGCTCAACGCTGCTCGTCCACCTCGCCAGATCCTCCCCCGCGGACCCGTAGATGAGGTCGAGGTTTACCGATCTGAAGCCTGCCGCCCGGGCCGACGCCACCGCCTCTTCACCCTGTTCGGGGCGGTGACGACGACCGAGGGAGATCAGGGTCCTTTGCTCGAAGCTCTGTGCCCCGAACGACACCCGGGTGAAACCCGCCTCGCGCAGGGCCACCGCCTTTGCCGGTGACCAATCCTCGGGGTTCGCTTCGAGCGATATTTCGACGTCGGCAGCCAGCCCGAACTGCCTATCGAGCTTTTCGAGAACCCGAGCCAGCTGCGTGGGGTCGATGAGCGATGGGGTCCCGCCTCCGAAATAGACCGAGTCGAGCGGCTTCCAGGCAGGCTCGGAGTCGATCTCGGCCCCAAGGGCGAATAGGTAGCGGTCGAGATCACCCTCGCGTCCGGTGACCACGGCGAAATCGCAATATGGGCAGAGTCGGGAGCAGAACGGAATATGGACGTAGGCCGCCGTCCAGCCTCCGGCGCGGTCGGCGAGCTCCGGCGAATCCGGCCAATCAGTCGGCGTCGACTCGGAGCGCGGCAACAAATGCCTCCTGGGGAACCTCGACCGAGCCCACCATCTTCATGCGCTTCTTCCCCTCCTTCTGACGCTCGAGGAGCTTGCGCTTGCGGGTGATGTCTCCGCCGTAACACTTGGCCAGCACGTCTTTGCGCCGGGCCTTGACGGTTTCCCGGGCGATGATCCGCCCCCCGATCGCAGCCTGGATGGGAATGTCGAAGAGCTGACGGGGAATCAGTTCCCGTAGACGCTCGGTCATCAGCTTTCCGTAGGCCGCGGCCTTGTCACGATGAACGATCGATGAAAAGGCGTCGACTGGGACCGAGTTGAGGAGCACATCGACTTTGACCAGATCCGAAGGTCGATACCCGCTGGGCTCGTAGTCGAGCGATGCGTAACCCTTGGTGCGGGACTTGAGAACGTCGAAGAAGTCGAAGACGACCTCGCTGAGCGGAACCTGATAGGTCAACTCGACACGTTCCGGTGAGAGATAGTGCATGCTGCCTTCGAGACCGCGCCGACTTTGGATCAGCTCCATCACGCCTCCGATGTACTCGGCGGGAGTAATGATCATCGCCTTCACATAGGGCTCATCAATCGACGTCCGGTAATCGGGCTCGGGCAAGTCCTGGGGCGAGCGAATCTCGCGCAGCTCGCCACTGGTTAGATGGACGCGGAAGGCGACAGAGGGGGCGGTCGCGACCAGATCGAGCCCGTACTCCCGCTCGAGCCGTTCGCGGACGATCTCCATGTGCAGGAGCCCGAGGAATCCGAGACGGAATCCGAAACCCAACGCCTTGCTCGTCTCCGGTTCGTACTGGAGCGAGGCGTCGTTGAGGGTGAGCTTTTCCAGTGCCTCCCGAAGCCGCTCGAAGTCGTCTCCGTCAGTAGGAAAGAGCCCGGAGAAGACCATCGGTTTTGGCTCGGCGTATCCCGGCAACGCCTGGACGGCCGGACGGCGAGCATGGGTGACCGTGTCTCCGACCTTGATCCGCCCGATTTCCTTGACTCCGGTGATCAGATAACCAACCTCGCCGGGACCAAGCTCCTGCATCGGAACCGCTTTGGGCGTCAGGACTCCGACCTCGTCGGCGGTATGCGACTCGCTCGTCGCCATGAAACGAATTTGATCGCCGGCCAGCAGGGAGCCGTCGACGACCCGCACATAGCAAACGACACCGCGATAGGGGTCGTAGTAGCTATCGAAGACGAGCGCCCGCAGCGGCGCTTCGGGGTCGCCGGCGGGAGGCGGTACCAGCCGGACGACCTCGTCGAGAAGAGCAGGGACTCCCTCGCCGGTCTTGGCAGAAAGGGCCAGCACCTCCGAAGTCGAGCCGCCCAGGATTCCGACCAGTTCCTGGGTCACTCTTTCGGGATCGGCGGCGGGCAGATCGATCTTGTTGAGGGCGGGAATCACCTCCAGACCGGCATTGATTGCGAGGTAGGCATTAGCCAGGGTCTGCGCTTGTACCCCTTGAGCGGCGTCGGCCAGGAGGAGCGCACCCTCGCAGGCGGCCAGAGAACGAGAGACCTCATATGAGAAGTCGACGTGGCCCGGCGTGTCGATGAGGTTGATGACGTAGTCGCGCCCATCGCCGCCGCGGTGGTGCAAGCGGACCGCCTGGGCCTTGATCGTGATCCCCCGCTCGCGTTCGAGGTCCATCGAGTCGAGCACCTGTTCTCGCATGTCCCGGGCGGAGATCGCCCCGGTCTGCTCGAGCAGCCGATCTGCCAGGGTCGATTTGCCATGGTCGATGTGCGCGATGATGCAAAAGTTGCGGATCCGGAATTGCTCGACCATCTGATCAGCCAGGTTATGAGCCATCTGCGAACCCAGGGTTCGCAGATGGGCTGTACCGATCCACGAGCCCACAGAATGGTGACGACCGAGTCGGAGCTACCCTTGTCCCCTCATGGCCAACATCAAATCCCAAATCAAAAGAAACCGGCAGAACGCGGTTCGCGAGGCTCGCAACAAGTCAGCCAAATCGGAGCTGCGGACGCGCGTAAAGGCGGTTCGGTCTGCGGTCGCCAGCAATGAAGATGCCACCGAGGCCCTCCGCACTGCCCAGAAGGAGATCGACCAGGCAGTTAGCAAAGGTCGGGTCCATCCCCGCACGGCCGCCCGGCGTAAATCGCGTCTCGCCAAAGCAGTCAACAACCAGGCTCGTTAGCCCCGGCCCCCATACCAGCGGCTGAAGGCGACCGTCAGTCGTTCCAAGGTCACCCGATGCACCTCTTCGGGCTGAGTCTTCATCACCCGGTCGGCCCGCACCAAGGCCTCCAGAGCTTTTTGAAAGGACGAGTCCTTGATCCGGCCCCGCTCCCGCCAGAGGCGCGAGGCTCTGCGGTCGTCGGACCGGGCCTTGATGGCGGTGCGAAATGACTCCTCCGTCTCCGAGGAGGAAGCCAGGGCACGGCGCTTGAGATCCGATTCAAGGGCGGCCAGCAACACCAGCGGATGTCCATGGGTGAGGAAGTCGGCCAGACGCCGCAGCGCATCGCCGGCCTTCCCCGCGCTCACGGAATCGAGGTAGTGGACCAGCGGCTCGTCTGGTCGATTACGGAAACGATCGAGGACGGCCTCGGCGGTGAGCTTGCCTTGATGCTCGACCAGCTGGTCGAGGGCCTGGCCCAAGCCGGCGGTGTCGGTGCCGAATCGCTGCAGTAGGGCCGCCTGCGCTTCGGGGTCAACCTTCATCTGGCGCTCCTCCAGCTCGGCCCGCAACCAATCCCCGGCTTGCCGCTCCCACATTTTTCGGACCGTCACCACTTCCCCAACAGCTTTTACGACCTTCAAGACCACAGCGGGAAGCGTGCCGAAGCAGACCAGGGCCACCGCCACCTCTCCGGCCTGTTCAAGCAACTCGGCAGCGAGCTGGGCCTCGCCCGGGTTGAGGTTCTGGACATCGACCAATAACAGTCCCGGCAAGTCGCCGAAGAGCGAACCTGATTGGAGCAAGGGAATCATGGCCTCGAGATCACCTCGCATCGGCCCCTCTGACTCGCCTCCGCCCCGGGCGGGGACATCGATGCGAACGAGGTCGGCCGTCGCCACCCCGGTTCCACTGAGGAACTCGTGGGCTCGATCGAGCATTTCCTGCCGCTCTCCAGGACCGGAGTTGGCCTGCCCGGTCACCGCCAGGAGGTGCTTCATGGCCGGGGAAGCCGCCCGAACAGGCGTGCCAAGTCGCATGCGGCTTTCACATCGTGGACGCGAATCATGTCGGCCTGATATTCGAGGGCGAGGGTGACAAAGGCCATCACCCGCGGGAACTCTTTCTTGCGAGGGATGGGAATCAAGACCGGTCGATTCAACTCGTGCAGGAATCCACTGTCGCGAATCACCTCGAGCTGAAGGCGGGTATAGGCCTCGTAGTCGCCCCGGTAGTTGAGGGCGATCCCGGGATCGATAATTACGTCCTTGACGCCCGCGTCCTCGAGCAAGCGGAGGCGCTCCCGAAAGAGCTCGGCCGTGCGCCAGGCCTTATCGGCTCCGGTATCCACGGCCCCGACATCATGGGGATTATTGCCTTCGACATACACCGCCACCGCCGCCGCCGACGATTGCGCTACCGCTTCCACCATCGCCTGATCCTGCAAACCCCCGGTGTCGTTAATGATTGCCGCCCCCGCCGCCAGACACTCCCTGGCGACGTCGGGCTTCCAGGTGTCGATCGACACCACAAAACCATCGCCAACCAGAGCGGTTACCACCGGAACCAGACGCTCCGACTCCTCAGTCGGCGAGAGGGTGGGGTTGTCGTAGTGAGATGACTGTCCACCCAGGTCGATGACGGTTGCCCCCCAATCCCGATATCGATGAGCCATCGCCCGCGCCTGGTCGAGGGTGGCGGCCACGGTGTGGAGGTTGCGCGATTCCGGGGACAGGTTGATGACGGCCATGACGTGGGTGACGCCACCGAAGGAGAGGCTGGCAAAATCTCTCAAGGTCCGATTAACAACTCTCCATCGAATTGGGTCACGCCCTCCGGCAGTCGGAGGACGAGGGTTTCCGACCTGGTTTCGCCCGGTGGTACCAATCCGATTTTTACCGGGATGAATACCCCGCCGACCACCAAGCTGACCGTTCCTCGCCAGGGATCGGAGCCACGATTCTCGATGGGGACCGTGACCTCCAATCGATTCGGTCCCGCATCCCGCATCGAGAGGTCGGTGCGGAGGTTCGCGCACACCGGATCGCTCCCGGCCTCGACCAGCCGGGAACCGGTGAGAAGAGGCTTCCCATCTTCTCCGAAGCTGACCTCGAACGGCTGGGCGATGGCGCTTTGACAACTAACGACATGAGTCAGACCCCGCAACGAACTCAAGACGACCGGGATCAGGAACACCCCCAGCAATAATCCCAGGGCGAGGCGAAGTCGGAGCAGAGGAGGCACGACCGGTCGATGGTAAGGCCGTCCGTACACTCCTCCCGTGGTTGAGCGATGACCTTCGCCCGCGCCCGCTCGATTCTCCTGATGGCGGGTCTGATCCTCATCCTCCTGGTCGGGTTGGTGGCGTTGTCGCGAGGCGTTGATCTCCTCGAGGTCACCGCCACCCTGCTTTTCATCCCGGTATTCGCAGGTTTCTTGTTTGGAGGTGTCCGGGGTGGCTTCGCCCTCGGAGTGGTGGCCGCGGTGGCATATGTCCTCTTGCGGATCCCATCGCTGCAGCTGGTGGGGTTGACTCCCCTCGCCGGCCAGATCGCCGCCAGGGTGGTTGGATACCTCGGCTTCGGGCTGGGCGGAGGGTGGGCTGCCCAGCACATCAAGGCCGCTCTCGACAAGTTCGACTTGCACGACGACATCGACGACGAAACCGGGGTCGGAAATGCGCGGTCGATGATCGAGATAACCGACACGGAGAAGGCCCGCGCTGACCGTTATCAAAAGGTGTTCTCGGTGATCCTCGCCGACGTGTCTTCACCCAAATGGGTCGCTGACCCGGTGCGTAAGCAGAAAGCCTTGTTGCGAGATCTGGGGCAACGACTCGAGAGAGCGATTCGCAGCTCAGACCATGCTGCTCATGCTCGCCGGGGCGACCATCACTTAATCGGGCTCGTGCTCCCGGAAACGGGCCCTGAGGGAGCCCGCATCGCCAGCGAAAACCTCGGCAAGCTCCTGACAGAAATCTCCGGAGAGTCGGCTGGCGTTCGCCTGGCGGTCGCCACCTACCCGGGCGATGGCATCGACCCCATCCTCGAACTTTGGCGCGAGCTCGACCGCGCCAGGAGACCGGTCGATCGAGAGGAAGAAACACGTCGCCCTCGTCCCGTGTCGTGATCACTTGGGCTCCGATGTCCTCCAGCAACTGGATGACCTCTGGCGCCGGGTGGCCAAAGAGGTTTGGCCCCACACTGATGAGGGCGATTTCAGGGCGGGTCGAAGCCAGCCAGTCTGGAAGCGAGGTATTGCCGCCGTGGTGGGGAACCTTGAGCACGTCGACATCGATTGGGTCGAGTTCGAGCTGGGCGGCCACCTCCACGTCGCCGGTCATCAAGAGCGAGGCACTCGGCGACCGGGCGAGGACGACGATCGACTGGTCATTGGCGCTGTCGTAGCGCCGCTTGGGTCCGAGCACTTCGAGAACCATCCCCGCCAGGCCGAGGCGGGTCCCGACACTTGGGGTCACCACTGGAACCGATGCGGCCTCCATTTCCTCGGCGATCCGGTTCCAGGTTGGATTGGCGTGATGGTCACCGGCTTCCCATACCTCGGCGATCGGGACTCGCGGTGCGAGTCCGACGAACCCGGCGATGTGGTCGTCATGGGGATGGGTGGCAACGACCAGTCTCAGCCTTCTGACCCGGTACTCATAGAGCGCCTGCCATAGCCGGCGGGGATCGGGCCCGCCGTCGACCAGTACTGCCTCCCCACCGGCAGAGATCAGCAACGCCGCGTCACCCTGTCCGACGTCGATGAAAACCACGGCCGGTCCCCTCGGTCCTTGGGGCACGATCGCCACCACCAGGGCTACCGAGGCGAGAGCAAGCATCACCGGTCTGACACGGGGCCAACGGATGGCCAGAAGAATCGACGCAGCTATCAACGCGACCGCACCGATACCGAGCTGGGGATACCAGGCGGCGGCTCTGGCGAGCGAGAGAATGAGGTGGCAAGCGGCCAGCGCCGCCCCCAGCACAGGTCCAGGTCCGACAACCACCCCGATCGTTCCCAGCAAAGTCGCGATTGCCACCAGAGGGGCCGCGACCAGGTTGGTGATAGGAGACAACAACGGAACGCCGCTGCCTTGAGCGAGGAGAAGTGGCGTTACCGCGGCTTGGGCGGCGATGGTGACGCCGAGAGGTTTCCTGACCAGCTGCGGGAGCGTGGAGGGCAGCAGATCGTATCCGACCATGATCCCCACCGTCGCAATTAGCGAGAGCTGGAAACCGAGGTCTGAGACCAAGGCAGGAGCCGCCAACAAGGCGAGGCCGGCTCCGGTGCCGAGTGCGGTCCAACCATCGATCGCAAGTCCCGCCGCTCGACCGGCGAAGACAACCGCCGCCATCAGCCCCGCTCTCACCACCGACGGCTCCCAGCGAGTGGCAACAAGGAAAATCACCAGGCCGACCAGGCCCATCCAGCCGCGCCGGCGGGCTCCGATTCCGATCGGTCCGAGCAGCAGCCACCAGAGTGCAAGAAAGCCGGCGACGTTCGCTCCCGAGACAGCGACGAAATGCGAGATCCCCGCCCTCCGCATGGCTACCTGGTCGGAAGCCGGCAGATCGGCACTATGGCCGACCAGGAAGCCGGCCAAGAGAGCTTCGGCGGGTACATCCCCATCGACCAGGCGCAGGATTCGGCGTCTGATTCCGTTGCCTGCGGCTACCAACGGCCACGGGCGACTTTCAAGAATCTCGATGTCCGCGGCCTCGATAACTCCGGCATAGAAATGGCCCCCGGCGCTCCCTGGCCGAACCAACAGCTGGCCGCTGATTCGCACGATCTCGGCCCAGAAGATCTCGCGATTGTCCGGGATGCGAACAAGTAGGTTCGGCCCCCGCCAGTCAAGCTCTGATGTTCCCGCCATTCCGAGGGCCCGACCGACAAACCAGCCGCCCCCGAAGGGACTCGGTTCGGAATCGCGGATCACCATCACGGTCAACGTCTCGAACCCCGACGGCAGGTTGGCCGTCAGCTGCGAGTGCTCGCGACCCACGGAGAGTTGTCCCGAAGTCCATCCCATCCCGACAATCAGGGGCACCGCCATCAACGGCAATCGCCGCCGTCCGCCCCGACTCAAGCCCAAGCCGATGGCCGCGGCTGCCGCCGAAAACAGGAAGCCCGCTCCCCGGACCGACCCAACTCCGGCGGCCACCAGACACAGTGCTCCAAGGGCCGGCCACGCCACTGGCGGTGGAAGGTGCCATCTCACGGCACCACCAGATCGCGCAGACTTGCCAGCTTGGCTTCGCCGATTCCGGGTACGTCGAGCAAGTCCTCGACCGCGCGGAAAGGCCCGTGCTCGGTTCGATGAGCGACGATCCGTTCGGCGATTACCGGACCGATCCCGGGCAGATCGTCGAGTTCGGAAGCCGTCGCCCGATTGAGATGGATCCGGCCGTCGCCCGCCGGATCGCCGTTGGACTCGGCACCCTCTGTCGCCGGCCCGGGGACGATCACCTGGGCGCCGTCGGTCAGTCGTTCGGCAAGGTTGATCGCCTCGGTCAACGCCCCGGGCAATGCTCCCCCGGCAGCGGCGATCGCATCGGCAACCCGGGAGTCGGCGGGAAGCTCGACCAGGCCCGGTCGCGCCACCCACCCGCCGACGTGGACCGTCAACGTGGAAGGCAGGGTTCCCGAATCGCCGAGGTTCGACACGGTTGGCACAGGGGCAGACGGACGTCCCCCCCACCACCATCCGGCACCAACTGCCATCACCAGCACCATCCAGACCACGACGCCCTGGGGTCGATTCACTCCACCTCCCTCGCGGTCATACTCGACCAGACGAGCGTGGGGAAGGGGTGCGCGCGGTAGGGTGCCGGCCGTGGACGCGGACCGGTATCGAATCGGAGCGGGGCAGGCTGCTGGTCTGGAGAATCGTGATCCCTCCGACCAGAGCCTTTTCGCAGGCGACAAGAGGGCTGGCAAGGCGGCCCTAAGCAAACTCAACAAGCGCCTCGAGGAATTACAGGAGCTGTTCTACGCCGACAGTCGACACCGGTTGCTGGTGGTGTTGCAGGCCACCGACACCGGTGGGAAAGACGGCACCATCTCGTCAGTGTTCGATGGGGTCAATCCCCTCGGCGTCAGGGTCGCGTCATTTAAGAAGCCGACTGAGGCCGAACTCGCTCACGACTACCTATGGCGCGTCCATCCCCACGTTCCGGCCAATGGAGAAATCGTCATTTTCAACCGCAGCCATTACGAGGACGTTTTGGTGGTGCGTGTGCACGATCTCGTCCCGAACGAGCGATGGCGTCGGCGCTATCAGCAGATCCTTGACTTCGAACGGCTCCTGATCGAAGAGGGCACCACGATCGTCAAGTTCTTCTTGCACATTTCCAAGGACGAGCAGCGAGAGCGTCTACAAGCCCGGCTTGACGATCCGCAAAAGCACTGGAAATTCTCCCTGGGAGATCTTGATGAACGCAAGCGCTGGGACGAGTATCAGGCGGCGTACGAGGAGGCAATCTCCAATACTTCGACTGAGTCCGCTCCCTGGTACGTGATCCCGGCGAATCGCAAGTGGTATCGAAATATCGTGGTGGCCACCATCCTCGTCGAGACCCTGGAATCCCTCGACCTGCAGTTTCCCGAGCCCGAGGACGATCTGAGCGGAATCGTCGTCGAATAGTGGACCGAGGGGTTCAGTCCCCGGCGAGCTGGCGGGCCTCGCGTTCGAACGAGATCTCCTGGTAGGCACGCTGGTGACCCAGTCCGGCGCGCCGAAGGCGGAGGTACTCCGACAAATAGCGCACGAGGAATCGCACCGGACCCAGCTCCCCCCATTGACGGACATGGAC
>JAICGW010000087.1 GCA_025922945.1 Acidimicrobiia bacterium
GCACCTCGCCCCCGAGATGGGTGTGAGACGGATCCCAGCGCAGTTGGATCAACGAGGGATGGCCCATCTCGGCACCCTGCTCGATAACGAGTTCGCCCTCGGCTCTGCCCTGGCTGCGAAGGTAGGAAGCCAGTGCGACCGCCGCACTCCCGGTGGCGGGATCTTCGGGAATCCCGGCATCGGGGATGAAGAACCGAGCCCTCACTTTGTCCGGGCCCGACCAAGCCCATAGGTAGATGGAGTCGAAACCGGCGACGTCGGTCGGGACTGAGGCCGCGCTCACCGCGGTGGGCGTTTCCACCTCGACCAGCAAATAGCGGAGTGGCATCTCCACCACCACCGTCTCCTTCGGATTCACCCAACCACCGAGCCGGGCCTCCACCTGCCTCACTGGTTGACCGCCTTCGGCCCTGATCCAGGTGGTGTCGCCTATCGACGAGATGTCAACCGTGCCGACGGAGCATTCGATCGCCCCCGGGTCCTCGGGCCCGAGATTTAGCAACAGCCAGGCAGCACCGACCAGCGGGTGTCCTGCAAAGGGAAGCTCGCTGCTAGGCGTGAAGATCCGGGCGTGAGGCCGGGGCTCGTCGAACCAGCGGAGAAAGATCGTCTCCGAGAATCCAAGCTCGGTGGCGATGCGCTGCATCTTGTCGTCGTCGAGTCCGAGGATGTCCGTCACCACCCCCAAGGAATTGCCTCCCTCGCCTTGACGGGTGAAGACTCGGAGGACGTAGCAGTGACGGGGCACGGATTGGTTTTACCAGGCCGTTGCGGTTCAATTGCGAGCGATGAGAGACATCCTCGGACTCGACAGTCTCGTGGCCGAGATGGTCACCGGGTTGGGCCTGGCCTTGGTCGTGGGCAACCTCCTGGCGTGGCGCAAGCATCGAGCCGGCGAGACTCCGGCCGGGGTGTCCGGGTCCTATCGGCCGGGACGGGTCCGATTTCTCCTCGTTGTGGGCGTCCTGATGACGATTTGGGGTGTGAGCTCGCTTCTGGCTTAGAAAGCGCGGATTGGTAACCTCCAGGCCCCCGCGGATGTAGTTCAACGGCAGAACACGGGCTTCCCAAGCCTGAAGTGGGGGTTCGATTCCCCTCATCCGCTCAATGATTCTTTCGGACATCGATCTGGAGAAAGAACTCGCGTCCGGTCGGCTGGTTGTCGATCCCTTAGGTCCCAACGCCATCCAGCCCTCATCGATCGACCTACGCGTCGGAAACCAGTTCCGGGTCTTCACCAACTCGCGATATCCCTTCATCGACGTCCGCCTGCCCATGGAAGACCTGACTGAAGTGGTGACGGCCGAAGGTGAAGAGCCCTTCATATTGCACCCCGGCGAGTTCGTGCTCGGCACGACCTTGGAACGGGTCGAGATTCCCGATGATCTCGTCGGTCGATTAGATGGGAAGTCGTCGCTAGGCCGACTCGGACTTGTCATCCATGCAACCGCCGGCTGGGCCGATCCGGGCTGGAAGGGTCACCTCACCCTGGAGCTTTCCAATGTCGCCAATCTTCCGATCACCTTGTATCCGGGAATGAAGATCGGCCAGATCAGCCTGATGCGCCTCTCTTCACCGTCCGCGCGGCCATACGGATCGCAGATGATCGGCTCCAAGTACATGGGCCAGACGGGCCCGACGGCTTCGCGCTACTGGGAGAACTTCGAGTCGAGTTCGGAGTAGGCACGGGTTAGCGCTTCCCGAGCCGGCTCTTCGGGATAAGGGGAGTCGCCCAAGTCGATCTCCTCGACTCGGAGCCCCGCCGCCTTCCCCGCCTGGGCCGCTCGCCCGACCCAAGCCAGGTCAAAGCGCGCCACCACCAGGTGCTGGGGATCGACGGGAGCGCCGTGGCCGGGGACGATCACTTCGCTCGCAGCCTCAGCAAGACGCCCAACCGTATCCACCCAGGCGATCGGAAATGAATCCCCGAACGAGGGGGGACTTCCCTCTTCCACCAAATCGCCGGCAAAGGTCACCTCCCCGACATGGAGGACGGCGTCGTTGTCCGTGTGTCCACGCCCGTAGTAGGCGAGCTCGACCGGGCGATTGCCAAGATCGATGGTGGCGCTCTCCTCGAATAGCTCCGTGGGCGGCGTGATGACCACATCGCGATAAGACGCATCGTCGGGATAAGCCTCGCTGATCTCCTTCTTGGTGGCTTCCCCCGATTCGAGCAGGGTCGCTGCACATCGACGATGGCCCCAAATACGAGACTCGGTAAAGCGCTGGTTGCCAAAGGTGTGGTCCCAGTGATGATGGGTATTAAAAAGCCACCCGATCGGCTGCTTTGTCACCGATGCCAACTCGGCGAGTAGCTCGTCGGCCTGGCGGGGATTGGACCGGGAGTCGATCACCAAGGCCTGCTCGGCGCCGAGGATCAGTCCGACGTTGTGATCGAAGGGATAGTCGTATCGACGGACGAAGACTCCGTCGGCCAGCTCGCGCCAAGTCATGGACCCGAACTTAACCGGCATTCGATGACCCACAGGCCCTCGGCGGACTAGTTCTTCCGTGTCGAGAACTTCTGATTCTCTATCTACTCCGGGCCCCCGCCGATAACAAACAGACAACTGAATCTCCTGGCGAAGACCGAGACTCTCCCCCTCCAAGAGAATCTTCCAATCCTCCATCGGACGGAGCCAGGGACCGAAAAGCGGCTCCGCCACACCGACGGGCCGCTTTTCATTTGTTGCTCGCCTCTAGGAAGTGTCGGGACCCCTCGGCTTCGGGGGCCCTCCCCCCCAAAACTCGATTCGCTCTCCGGGGGAGAAACGGCCGTGGACAGGAATCAGCCGAGGTCGCGACCGATGTCGGTAAAGCGGGTGTAGTTGGCCTGGAAGGTCATCTTCACCGTGCCCGTCTCCCCCGAGCGATGTTTCGCCACGTGGACCTCGGCCACACCTTTCTGATCGGTGTCCTTGCGGTAGTACTCGTCGCGATAGATGAACATGACGATGTCGGCGTCCTGTTCGAGCGCTCCCGACTCCCTGAGGTCGGAGAGGCGGGGTCGTTTCTCCTCCCGCTGCTCGGACGAACGGTTGAGCTGTGATACGCCGATGATGGGGACTGCGAGTTCGATGGCCAGGTTCTTCAAACCCCGGGAGATCTCTGCGATCTCCTGCTGGCGGTTCTCGCGAGAGTTTCCCTGCATCAGCTGCAGATAGTCCACGACCACCAGGTCGAGATTGTGCGACCTCTCGACCCGGCGGCATTTGGCCCGGATGTCGGTGACGTTCACAATGGAAGAGTCGTCGACGAAGATCGGGGCGCGGAACATCTTGTTGGCGGCGTTGGTAACCCGTTCCCATCCACGATCGTCGAGGGCGCCGGTGCGCAGCTGGCGGGAATCGACACCACCGACCGAGCACAGCATTCGCTGCACGATCTCCTCCTTGGACATCTCCAAGCTGAAGATCGCCACGGTCTTTCCCTTCATGGCGACATTGCTGGCCATATTCAGTGCCAGGGTGCTCTTGCCCATGCTGGGTCGGGCGGCGACGACCACGAAGTTGGCCGGATGTAATCCGCCCACCAGCTTGTCGAGATCGCGGAATCCGGTTGCCAATCCAGTGACGGGATCGGAGCCGTCGAGCTCGGAGACCTTTCCCAACACCTCACCAAAGAGCGGACCAATGAAAACCATGCCTTTGGCTGCACGCTTCTCCGCCACCGAGAAGACGTGCTGCTCGGCCCGATCGAGCACGGTGGCTATCTCGTCTTCGGTGTGAAAGGCGAGCTCGGAGACCACCGAGCCGGCCTTGATCAATGACCGTCGCAATCCGTGCTCTTCGACGATCGCGGCGTAGTAGGCGATGTTGGATACTCCCGGCACCATGTCGATGAGGCCCGTGAGATAGCTGATGCCGCCGATCTTCTCGAGATACTCGCGTCGGCGCAATTCCTCAGAAACGGTCACTGCGTCAAGAGGCTCGTTGCTGTTGTAAAGGGCGAGAATCGCCTCGAAGATCGATTGATGGGCGGGGACGTAGAAGTCCTCAGGGACGAGCACGTCCATGACGTCGTGGGCCGCGTCGGACGAAAGAAGAATCCCACCGAGGACCGACACCTCGGCCTCACGCGAGTGGGGAGGAACCCGTGTTGCGATCCGGGGGCGATCCGTCAGCGTGGTCATTGCCCGCAATCTGGCAGACGGCTGTGACAGAAATCGTTACTTCAAGAGCGAGATTTACCGCTCTCGCAAATCCACATACCTTTCCACGGAGATATCCACCGATTCAGGCCGGAATGACGTCGATGGTCACCGGTACCGCCACTTCGGGATGAAAACGAACGGTGATCTCATGTAGCCCGATCGCCTTGATCGGCTCGGCCAGTTCGACGTGCCTCCGATCAACCTGAACGCCAGTGAATTTGCGAATCCCCTCGACGACATCGGCGACTCCCACCGATCCATAAAGGCGGCCTTCGTCACCTGCCTGAGCGGCCAGCACCACTCTGGTGCCGCCTAGCTGGGAAGCAAGATCCTCGGCATCTTGGCGTAGCTTTCGTTCGGCGGCTCCCCGGGTGGCCGCCGCCTGCTCGGCGGCGGCAATCGAGGCCGGGGTGGCTTTGCTGGCGAGCTTGTTGGGCAGGAGGTAATTGCGGGCATAACCGTCGGACACTTCGACGACGTCGCCTCGCTGGCCCAGGGTGCTGACATCCGCGTTGAGCACCAGTTTCATCAGCGGCCCATGTATCCGAGCAGGGCCATCTCCCGGGCGTTCTTGATGGCGACGGCCACCTCTCGCTGGTGGCGAGGGCAATTGCCGTTGACCCGACGGGAGCGGATCTTGGCTCGGTCTGACAGGTACTTGCGCAAGAGCGATACGTCCTTCCAGTCGACGTAGTCGACCTTCTCCTGGCAGAAGTAACAGATTTTCTTCTTCATCCGCCGGAACTGACCCTCCGGCCGACGCTTCTTTTGTTTGCGATCGAGGTTGGTGGCGCGAGCCATTACATGATTCCTTTCAAGTCCTAGAACGGGGCCTCGTCGGGGCCGTAGTCGTCACGGGCAACGGGTCCTGGCGGTACCGCGCTGGTTTGCGGGGCGAATTCTCCGCCGGAACGAGCGGTCTTATTGACGGTGGCGGTGGCCCACCGCAGGCTGGGACCGATCTCGTCGATCTGCAGCTCGACCACCGAGCGCTTCTCGCCCTGCTCCGTCTCCCACGACCGCTGCTCGAGACGCCCGGCAACGATCACCCGGGTGCCCTTCTGGAGCGACTCCGAGACGTTCTCGGCGTGCTCACGCCAGATGGTGCCCCCAAAGAAGCTGGTCTCCTCCTGCCATTCGTTGTTCTGGTCTCGCCAGCGACGATTCACGGCCAGGCGGATCTTGACCATCGGCACTCCCGAGGGCGTGAACCGCATCTCGGGGTCCTCGACCAGGTTTCCTACGAGCACAACGTTATTCAGCGACATGCAATTCCTCCTTGGATCGATAACGTGACTATGGAGGTCCGGAGGGACAAATCAAGGCCCCCGTTCACTGCTTGACCCCGGCCGGCTGGATGATCTTGTGCCTGATCACCTCGTCTTGGAGCGTAAGCATCCGATGGAGATCGTTGATTGCCGGCGGCTCCGCCTGAAAAGTCAGAACCGAGTAGTACCCGTCGTGAAGATGGTCGATCTCGTAGGCAAACCGGCGTTTGCCCCATAGGTCTCTGCCACTGACGGTGGCTCCCCGCTCGGTGAGAAACGCTGCGATTCCGTCGACCCGGCTCTCGACATCGTCCTCACCCAGATCGGGGCGATGGATAGTCATCACCTCGTAGGTGCGCATATTTTCCTCCTGTGGACATCCGGCCTCTCGGCGCGGAAGGCTCCGTTCTACCCATCGGGGAGTTGACGGAGCAGGGTGTGGGAAGCAGTCAACCTGCTTCTGAGAGCGAGAGTTTACCCGCCGATTGGATGCTTCCGGCAGGGACCTCGAGAACCCAACGAAAAAGCCCATCGGCGACGAAGACCGGACAGGGCTCGACGGGGCAGGGTTCGAGCGACGTCTGATCGATGAGGACGCCGTCGCCGTCGAAGAAGAACAGGTCCAGCGCAATAGGGGTGTCCTTCATCCAAAAGCCGGTGGTTGTCTCCTCTTCCCAGGCAAACAACATGCCATCGAAGCCGCCCAAGTCCCTGACCTCTGTTAGGCCCTGCTGGCGCTCGGGCTCCTCGTCGGCGAGTGCGACGGTGAGGGCGAGGTCGCCAATGCGAACTTCGGTCGATTCCCAATCGGTGAGATCGCCCCGGGAAAAGGTCGTCGTCGTGATGGGAGGATCCGTCGTATTCGGTATTGACGAGGCAGCCGTCGTGGCTGCATTCGTGCCGTCAGACAGTGGTGCCGCAGCGCAGGCGGCCACGACCATTGCCAACGCGAGACTGGGGCCGACTCTGTGGGCTGGAACCGATGCTGGACGACGGTTACAGCCCTCGGCCGTCATAAATCGCGCAGGGCTTGGGCGACTTCGTCGGAGAGGTGGTAGCTCTCTTCCTCGTTCGGGAAGCTTCCATTCTCCACTGCTCGCCGGAAAGAGTCGATTCCGGCCACGGCTGCCGCGTGGAGGTCGGCAAACCGACGGACGAACTTGGGACTGCGTCCATACGAGAGGCCGAGGACGTCGTGGAAGACGAGCACCTGCCCGTCAGTCCCCGGACCGGCGCCGATTCCGATCGTGGGAGCAGAGATCTCCTTCGTAATGATGTCGGCCAGGGCGCTCGGTATCCCCTCCAGTACCAGAGCGAAGATTCCCGCTTGGTCGAGAGCCTGACCGTCCTTGATCAGGTCGCGTGCATCCTCGACCATTTTGCCCTGCACTCGATAACCGCCCATGGCATGGACCGATTGCGGCGTGAGGCCGATATGGCCCATGACCGGAATCTCCGTGTCGACTAGCGCTTTGATCATCGGCAATCGCTTGCGCCCGCCTTCCAATTTGACGGCCTCGGCTCCCCCATCGCGTATCAAGCGACCGGCATTCTTGATGGTTGCCTCCTCGGAGAGGTGGTATGTCAACCAAGGCATATCGCCAATCACGAGAGCGCGGGGCTTGGCGCGGGCCACCGCGGCAGTGTGGAGCACCATCGTGTCGAGATCGATCGAGATGGTGGTGGGATGTCCGTGGACGACGTTGGCGACGGAATCACCCACCAGGATCATGTCCATCCCGCCTTCGTCGGCGATGCGAGCCGACGAGTAGTCGTAAGCAGTGACCATCGTGATGGGAGGCCCGCCCTTGCGGGCACGGATCATCGGGGCGGTGATCTTGGAGACGCGCTCGGCGTCGGCGGTGGTCTCTTCGTTGGCCACAAGTCGCTCCTCTCTCCCCTCCTCGCGGGTAGGGGGAACTCAAGCGTCAAATCGGATCGGAAAGCCCCTCGGCCGCCGTATCAGGGGTCGCCCGTGGTGCAGCCATCCTACCGACCCCTTCGGGCAGCGGACGTGTGACGAGAACGTAAATGGTGATCAGGTAGATCACGACGATGACCGCCGGGATCACTACGAAGCGGTTGTCGGGAAATACGAGCCAGGCGATGGTGACCAAGGCGGAACGGGCGAAGGCGTGGAACATCCCCACCCAGTGCTGAACGATCCAGGAGAACGGAAGCCACATCAACCCGGCGAGGATCCCGACACTGAGCGGGAGCGAAGTGGGCTCGATCATGAAAAAGGGAATCGCAATGGCAAAGACCAACCATGCCATTTGCACCGACGCAAAAAAGAGCCGATCGAACTCGTTGTGGTCGCGCGTTTTTCCCAGGAGGTCTTCGCCAAGCAACCTGGCGACGATGAGCCCGAGCCCGAAGATCGATCCTGTACAAATGAAGAGGATCCAGGAGGCAAGACCCACTGAGACGAACCCACCCGTGACGCCAATGATCGTCCAGGCGATAGTGCCGGCGATGGGCATCGCCAAAAACCGGCTCTGGGAGAATTCGACGCGTTGTTCGTCGAGGGTGCGCGCTGACTGCGGATCCATGGCTCCCGAGCCAGCCTAGGCCGGGAGCCCTTTAGGCGCCGGGTCGATCGCAGGGGAACTCAGCCCGCGGCCAGCGCTCCAAGTTTCCGTTCTCGAAGTGAACGTAGAGGTAATCCTCGCGAGTAGCAGGATCGAAATAGATCTCGCGATCCCGAAAACTGAAACCTTGGGCTATGACCCCGTCTGGGATCTCGCTGGTGATTTCGAAAGAAAGCGACTCCCCGGCCGGGTTGCTCAATGGACCCAGCACTCCTTCCGGATCGCGGGCATACATGTCGCCGAAGAAGACAATGAACTGGACGTCTTCGTGACCGCATTCCTTGAACCCCTGATACTGGATGAGCTGGCTCCCTTCCAGGCGCTGACCGCTTTCGTCGAGCCAGGGCCCGGTCTGGGCCATCGAGCAGGAGCTCAAGGCGAGGAGAAGGAGGATCCCGGTGAAGGACTTCAAGCCGCCGGAGCCCGATTGGCCGCCCGGCGAACGAAGTCCATGTCGGCGCGATGCTCGACGACGTCGCCCGGGGTCTCAACGATCACGGGTGCGGCAGCCAGGGCAACCACCTCAGCCAAAAGTTCCGTGGGCATCTTTCCCTGACCGAGGTTGGCATGGCGATCGCGACGCGAATCGAAGGGATCGCGGGAGTCGTTGCAATGGACGAGGTCGATGCGGCCGGTGGCTTCGAGCACGCGGCCCACCAGCTCCTCGCCTGGCTCGCCTCCCGCCCACGCGTGACACGTGTCGAGCACGAAACCGGCCCCAAGGTCTCCGATGACCTCCCAGAGGCGGGCAATCGATTCCACGCGCCGACAAACGGCGTTGTCCCCACCGGCAGTGTTCTCGATGAGGACGGGAATTTCGGTGTCGAGTTCCAGCAAGGCCTTGCGCCATCGGGAGTAGGCGTCGGTTAGCGGCCCTTCTCCGGTGATATGACCGCCGTGGACGACGACCGCGGCGGCACCAACTTCGACCGCGGCCTCGCAGGTCTCACTCAAGATGCGGCGCGAGGGAATCCTTATCCGAGAGGCCTCCGCCACGACATTGATCAAGTAGGGAGCATGGACGTAAAGCGGAAGGGTCTGGTGGCGAAGCTCTTCTGCGTCCGCACGCCGTTCAGGCTTCTTCCAGCTTTGGGGATCGCTCAAGAAGATTTGCACGATGTCGGCGGCGCGCGAGTGTGCTTCCCGCAGCGGATCCCGGCGATCTACATGAGCTCCCACCAAGAGCCCATCGGTGCTCATGTCGTCACCGGGTGGCGATAGCGGGAAGCTTGCAACGATGCTGCCGCCACTCGTTCTGCCACGCGGCCCGGAGGTGTCTCCCAATCGGAGGCGAGGACTGCCAGGGTCTTGTCGTCGAGCCATCGCGCTCCCCAGGGGTGAGCGGGCAACCGCTCCCGATTGGAAACCGTGAGAACAAAGACCGACACCGGGTCGCCCTCGTCGTCGAGCTGCTCTGCACCAACATCGACCACCTCGTTCCAGGGTATGAAGGTGAGCGATGAGAAGGGGTTCCCGATTCGAAGGCGAAGGCCGTCCTCGGATGCCGCCAGCACCGGGCGCGGGTTGATGAGTTCGGCTACCCCGAAGACCGCGATGAGAAGGCCGACGATGACGAGAGCCACCGCCCAGATGTAGTCACGGGGTTCGAGGACCTCAGGGTTGCCGTTGGGCCAGATCAGATTCTGAAAGAAGGAAATGATCCGGCGATTGCGAAGCACATCGACGCCCAGGACCAGCAAGGGGACGCCGGCGAGCGACAGCAGCCACATCTTCAGGCCAGATCGTCGCACCTCAACGTGGCTGCCTTGCTCGGTCATTCGACTCCTAGATCTGCAGGCCGGAGAATGGCCGCGTAGGAAAGGTTACGTTCCCGGCAGGCTTGTTCGAGCGAACCTCCCGAGCGATCCACCAACACCACAACCTGCCGGGCGTCGATGCCGGCTTTGGCGAGGACATCGAGGGATTCGAAGACGGCTCCACCGGTGGTGACGGTGTCGTCGCAGATGGCCACTGGATCACCAGCCTCGACCGGACCCACCAGCCGTCCGCCGGTCCCGTGCTCCTTCGCTTCCTTCCGGACCGAGAAGGCCCGCAACTCCCGTCCCTCCTGGGCGGCGAGCAGGGCGGTGGCAATCGCCAGGGGATCGGCTCCCATGGTCATCCCGCCGATGGCTCGCACCTCGCCCACGAGCCGACTCAGGATGGCCGTTCCGGCGAGGATGGCTCCGAGCCCGTCGTAGGTGGTGTGGCGGGCGTCGAGATACCACGAGGAAACGGCACCCGAGCGGAGGATGAAAGGCCCGTCGGTTCGCAGCGAATGGGTGCGCAGATGACGGATCAATGCCTCGAGAGAGGCCCCTCGTCGCTCGTCCGCCTGGTTCATGCGCTCAACTTTTCGGCGTCGCCGGTCGATGTAATAGGTCGACACACAGTCGGTTTCTCCTCCCGCTGTGGTCGACGCTGACAGTAGTGGCCGCCC
>JAICGW010000088.1 GCA_025922945.1 Acidimicrobiia bacterium
CCGCCAAAGCCCCCGACGTTGAGCCCCAGGTTCCAGCCGGAGAAGTCGCCGGAGATGACGGCGGCGACTCCCAATGCCCATAACGACCAGACTCCCGCATGCCTTCGCAGGCCGCGTTCGTTGAAATAGGTCTGGTCGACGTTCTGATAAGTGACCGAGCCGAATTTCCGCTCGTTGGTCATAGGCCTCCTCTGCCGGCGCTGGAGCCTAGAAATCGCCGACGCCGGGTGCCGGGGCGTTGGCACCTTTTCTTGGCGGTCGCCCGTCATCGCTCGGCGTCTCCGCTCTACGCTTCCGCCCGCCAAACGAATGGAGACTGACCGATGACTCGGGGGCTGTTGACCACGGACGACCTGGCCGGGTTGGTGGATACGGGGAAAGTCGACACTGTGGTGGTGGCATTCACCGATCACTACGGACGCCTCCATGGCAAGCGGTTCGAGGGCTCCTACTTCTTGGAGGACATTGCCGGCGCCGGCACTCACGGGTGCGACTATCTCCTCACCGTCGACATGGAGATGGAGCCGGTCCCTGGTTACAAATACGCCAACTGGGAGTTGGGGTATGGCGACTTTCATATGGTGCCCGATTTGGGGACCTTGCGGGTCGCGAGCTGGCTCGACCGCACTGCCATCGTCCTCTCCGACTTGCACGATCCGCACCATCACGATCTTGTCGCGGTTGCCCCGCGGACGATCCTCCGCCGGCAGCTGGAGCGGGCGGGAGCGTCGGGCTTCAGCGCCCAGGGTGCATCGGAAATCGAGTACTTCCTTTTTCAGGACAGCTATCGGGACGCCGCAGCACGCCGCTACCAGGACCTCAACCCTGCCGGTTGGTACATCGAGGACTACCACCTCCTGCAGGGAACGCGTGAGGAGAAATACAACGGCACCGTCCGCCGCCACCTTTCGGCCTCTGGGATTCCGGTCGAGAATTCGAAAGGGGAATGGGGCCGCGGCCAGCACGAAATGAATATTCGCTACGCCGAGGTGCTGGAGATGGCCGATCGGCACTCGATCATGAAGTTGGCGATGAAGGAGATTGCCGAGTCGCTCAACATGTCGGTGACGTTCATGGCCAAGCCACAGATGAGCGAAGCCGGCTCCTCCTGTCACATCCACCTCAGTCTGTGGTCGGGGGATGACAACGCATTTCCCGGCAAGGAAGTCGAGGGCCCAATAGAGGTCTCTCCCACTTTCCGCCATTTCTTGGGCGGATGGATGACCCATGTCCCGGAGGTGATGCCCTTTTTTGCTCCGACGATCAACTCGTACAAGCGCTATCAAGACGGGTCGTGGGCGCCGACTCGGATCGCCTGGTCCTACGACAACCGCACCGCCGGGTTCCGGGTGGTCGGTCACGGCTCGGGCTTGCGCATCGAGTGCCGGATTCCGGGAGCTGATTGCAACCCCTATCTCGCCTATGCGGCTGTGCTGGCTGCGGGACTCAACGGCATTGCCGACGAGATCGAACCGCCTGTGCATTTCTCCGGCGACATCTACCAAGCATCCGAACTACCCCGGGTGCCGCGAACTTTGCGGGAGGCGACGGACAACTTCTCTGCTTCGGAGTTTGTTAAGGCCGCCTTCGGGGAGGACGTCCAAGAGCACTACACCCACTTCTTCCGTCAGGAGCAAGACGCATTTGACAACTCCGTGACCGACTGGGAGCGGTGGCGGTACTTCGAGCGCATCTGATGCGACTGGAGAACAAGGTGGCCCTGATCACTGGTGCCGCCGGAGGTATTGGCCGCGAAGCCTCAGTCTTGTTTGCTGCTGAGGGGGCGTCAGTGGTGGCCGTCGACCTCGATCGGGAGGCGGCCGTGGCGGTAGCGAAAGAAGTCAATCAGAAAGGAGGCCGGGCCACGGCTGTCGGCGCCGATGTGTCGAGAGCCGCCGATTGCGAGGCGATGGTGGCGGCAGCCGAGTCTGAGTTCGGTCGCCTCGACGTGCTCTTCAACAACGCCGGGATCATGCACTCCGATGATGACGACGCCATCTCGACCGACGAGCAGGTGTGGGATCTGACGATGAGCATCAACGCCAAAGGCGTGTTCCTGGGGTGCAAGTTCGGGATCCCGGCTCTGCGTCGCGCCGGCGGGGGATCGATCATCAACACCGCCTCCTTCGTGGCGCTGTTGGGAGCAGCCACGCCCCAGGTGGCTTACACGGCGTCGAAGGGTGCCGTGCTGTCGATGACCAGGGAACTGGCGGTGCTCCACGCCCGCGAGGGCATCCGGGTCAACGCCCTCTGTCCGGGCCCCCTTCACACCGAGCTACTGATGAAGTTCCTCGACACCGAAGAAAAGAAGGCCCGGCGGCTGGTTCACATACCGATGGGCCGGTTCGGGGAAGCCAAGGAGATGGCTCAGGCCGCCCTCTGGCTCGCATCGGATGAGTCTTCTTTCACCACTGGCGCCACCTTCGTAGTGGACGGGGGGATCACGTCGGCTTACGTGACCCCGATTTGACGACTCAGCCAGCGCAAGCAGCCCGTAGCGCCGCCTCGATCGCCTGATCGGTTATGTGCGCGGGCTTGGCCACCCCGAAGACGTCGATTGCTTCACCGCGGCGGGTATCGATCTTGGCGAGGGTGATCGAAAGCCCGAGTGAGGTCATGGCGAGAGCAAGGTCGTGGAGCAAACCCACCCGATCTCGAGTGCGAATATCGATGGTCGCACCGGTTATGCGGACGTCCGTTGGTTTCGCGTCCATGGGCGGTGATGTCCTGCGCTTCTCGGCCAGGCGGGCCTCGAGGTCGAGCGCCCCGGCAAACGTCCTTTCCATGGTTTCTCGCACCGCCGGCCATCGCCCCTGGCCCACCATGTCCGAACCGCGGGAGTCGGCCACTCGAAAGGTGTCGATCGCGAGCCCGTCGGTGCGGGTGACCACGCGCGCCTCGAGCACGTTCAGGTTATGGAGGGCGAGGACACCGGCGACGGTGGCGAGCAGGCCTGGCCGATCCCGGGCTGCCACCACGATGTTGGAGACGGGAGCGCCCGGCACCACCGCGGTGCGCACCTCGGTCGAGCCCAGATTGGGATGAGCAAGCCGGAGATGCGTGGCCACTACCCCGGTGCCGAAGCGGCCGAGATACTCGGGGGGCATGCCTGCGAGATGGTCAGCGATGTCTCGCGGGCTCAGCTCGGGGACGAGGGCCGCCAGCTCGACTAACACCGCCTCGGGCAGGGCCGTCACCGTTCCCTCCAGCAGGGAGGCGGTCTTCGTGACCAGCGCCCTCAGCAGCGATTCCTTCCACGGGCTCCACATGTCGGCTCCGGTGGCGCGAGCGTCGGCCACGCTCAGAAGCGTGAGCAGCCGAAGAAAGTCGAGGCTTCCCACCGACGCCGCGAGGAAGGCGATCACCTCCGGGTCTTCGGTGTCGCGGCGAAAAGCCGTCTCGGGCAGCAGCAGGTGGTGACGGACGGCGTCTCCGACCGTGTCTGCCGTCGTGGGAGAGAAGCCGGTCCGGATCAGCAGCTGTTGGGCCAGTGCAGCGCCGGTCTGGGAGTGATCACCCGGCAAACCCTTTCCAATGTCATGGAGGAACGCCGCCAGCAGTACCTCGTCAAGACCACCCATCTGATCGGCGATCTCCCCGCACCAGTCGATCGCACCATCGGCAAGGTCGACGACATTGGCGACCGTGGCACCGAGGTGGGCGTCGACGGGATGTTGGTGGAAGGGGGCCACCTGGGCCAGACCCCGCACGTGACTCAGCTCGGGCAAAGCGCGGGTCAGCCACCCGGCCTCCCAGAGCCCGAGGAGCGCTTCCCACCCCGCTGTGCCCTCGGCGAGGAGAGCGAGCAGACTCGAGCGATCTCCCGAGTGCCAGTCGGGGGGACCCATGCGGGCGACGAAAGCGCGTTCCCAGGCCGAGAGGCGTCCGCCCGATCTCGACGCCGCCGCGGCCCGTGCGTAAGCAAACGGCGTCGCCGCCAGCTCTCGCTTGCCCCACCGCGAGCGCACCAAGCGAATTACAGCAAGCCCTGCGTGGTTGATCGGATCAGTTCCCGCCGGCCGCACCCGGCCCCATCGAAGAGCTGCGGCTCCATCGATGGTTCGGGCTGCGCCATAGACCTCGGTGGCGAGCTCCGTCGGATCGCGGCCCAGGCGTTCGCCCACTTGAGACCGCAGCTCGACCGGATAGAGATCGGCCGCCCGTCGCTGGACCGTATGCAGTGCCTCTCGTACCTGGAGCAGAGTTGCGACCGCGGCCTTTTCACCCGAGGTCGCCGGGAGGATTGGTTCCTCGCCGATGAGACGTGATCGTTGGCGGTCCCACTCGAGACGGTGATGACTTCGGAGGCCTCCGCGGCCGCTCTTGACGTCGAGCTCCTGACGGGCGAAGGGCTCGCGTTCCCAAACTCTGTGCTCCTCCGCCGCCAGCAGCTCTCCCAGGTTGGCCCGTGCCCCGGTCAGAAGCTTGGCTAGCCCGGCGAGCAGCTCATCGAACAAGGACGGGGGGCCTGAGACGAGGCGAGCCGAAAGCAAAGAGCAAAGGCCCACCAGATCGTCGCGGACGAAGGCCAGGGTGGCACGGACGGTGCGGGTGGCGTGTCCAACCTTATGCCGAGCATCCCACAGCGGGTAGAGGACCGAGCGGACCGCCTCTTCGGGAGGCTGCCCCTCGTGGAGGAAGAGCAGGTCGATGTCGGAGTGCAGGCAAAGCTCAGAACGGCCGTATCCCCCGACGGCCACCACGCCCAATTCGGGGTGGGCTTGGGCCAGCCCTCCTACGACGCCATCGATTTCATTTGAACGGGCCCGGAGAGACGCGCCCAGGTCGCTAGATGGCTTCAGCCCCTCGCTCACCAGTCCTGATCCTCAGTATTTCCTCGATGGGGAGAACGATGATCTTTCCATCTCCGATATCACCCGTTCGGGCGGCGGTCTCGATGGCTGCCACGACTCGTTCGACGTCGTCGTCTCCCACCGCCACTTCAATGCGGGTCTTGGGCACGAATTCGACCTTGTATTCGGCGCCTCGATATACCTCGGTCTGTCCCGACTGGCGGCCGAAGCCCCGGATCTCACCGACCGACATCCCGGTGACTCCTACCTCTCGCAAAGCGTCCTTGATCTCGTCGAGTTTGAAGGGCTTGACATAGGCGACAATCAGCTTCACGGGACCCTCCTATTCCGAGAACACATATCCCCGCTCCTCGTGGAGCGAGATATCGAGACCTTCGGTTTCCTGATTCTCTTCGACCCGGAGGCCGGTAATGGCTTTGACGATCCGCGCCAGTAGGTAGGAGGCTATGAAGGTGAAGGCCATCACTGCCAGCACAGCCACAACTTGCTTGAAGAAGAAGTCCGACCCTCCGAAGAGCAGGCCGTCAGGAACGGCGGTGTTGATCCGACTTTCGGCAAATACCCCGAGCAGCACAGAGCCAACGATGCCGCCCACCAGATGGACTCCGACGACGTCGAGGGAGTCGTCATACCCGAAACGAAACTTGAGGCTCACCGCGAGGAAGCAGAGAAAACCGGCGATCGCCCCGATAGCTATCGCTGACATCGGCGACACGAAGCCCGCGCCGGGGGTGATGGCGACCAATCCGGCCACGGCCCCGGAGGCGGCACCCAGGGTCGTGGGCTTCCCGTTCTTCATCCACTCGGCGACAACCCATCCCAGTGCGGCCACCGAGGCTGCGATTTGGGTGGTGACGAAGGCACTGATCGCGATTCCATCGGCGGCCAGAGCGGAGCCGGCGTTAAAGCCGAACCATCCGAACCAGAGGATGCCGGTCCCCAGCAGAGTGAGTGGCAGGGAGTGGGGGCGCATCACCTCTGCTCTGAATCCGCGCCGCGGCCCTAGGGCAAATACCAGGGCCAGAGCAGCGATCCCGGCGTTGATGTGGACCACAAGTCCGCCGGCGAAGTCACGGACTCCCCAGGCGAAAAGCCAGCCCTCTGCAGCGAAGCCCCAATGGGCCACCATGGGATAGACGATGAGCGCCCAAAGGGTGGTGAACAAAACCCAAGCGGAGAACTTCATCCGTTCAGCAACTGCGCCGGAGATGAGGGCGGGGGTGATGATGGCGAACATCATCTGGAAGACCATGAAGAGAAGGCCATCTCCTTCGACTCCCCGCAGGGCCACAAAGTCGAGTCCTCCGATTAGCCCGCCGAAGTCCGTACCGAAGGCGAGTGTGTAGCCGATCACGGTCCAGACGACGGTCACGATCGAGATCGTGAAGAAGTTCTTCATCAGCATGTTGAGAACGTTCTTCGACCGGACCATTCCGCCATAGAAGAGAGCCAGCCCGGGAGTCATGAACAGCACCAGCGCGGAGCTGACCAAGAGCCAGGCAATGGTTCCTTCGCTCACTTCGCCTCCTCCTAATTGGAAGGCGACACGATCCGGGCCAAGTGTTTCGAGAGCGTTTCTAGCGGGTTAACTCATTCTTGCTTGTCGCTCCCCGGGATTGGAGGCCCGGAGTTACGCAAGAATGGGGAGATGGAGAGGGCCGATCTCGAACTACGCAACACCACATATCGCCAGTTCGCGAACCTAGGTCGGGCTCCCTCGGCTAACGAAGTCGCCGATGCCCTTGGCGTCTCCCTCCAGGCTGTCCAGGAGGGCTGGGAACGGCTACACGAGGCTCATGCCCTGGTACTCGACCACGAAGCCGGCGAACTGTTGATGGCCAACCCCTTCTCTGGGCGGGAGACGAATTACATTGTCTATACCGGCGACCGCAGGTGGTTCGCAAACTGCGCTTGGGACGCATTCGGAATTGGTGCCGCTCTCGGAGTTGATTCCGTTATCGAGACGGATTGCCCGGATTGCGCCGATCCGATTCGGTTGACTGTGACCGATGGCGTTCCTGACGACGGGGACTCGACTTTTCACGTCCTGGTACCGGCGGCGCGGTGGTGGGATGACATCGTGCACACCTGAGGGACCATGCTTCTCTTCCGGTCGGAGGAGCACCTGAATCGGTGGCTGGCGGGGAGAGCGCCGGGGGCAGTCCTCTCGGCTCGCCAGCTCTCAGATCTGGCGACAGCCTGGTGGGGCGATCGGTTGGCCAGCGACTGGAAGCCTCACACCCGGGAACAGAATCAAAGAATCCTGGAGGGCCTCGGGCTCATCGACCCGTTCTGGAATCTGGGGCCGTGACCGTCCTCTTCAATCCCGCCACCGCCGAGGCGATCGACGAGGTCCCGGCTGTCGGTGCGGCTGAAGTCGATGGTGCGGTGGAGCGTGCTCAGGAGTCATTCCGATCCTGGAGCAGGTCCTCGGTGAGGGAGCGTCGCGATGTCCTGAGACGGATCGGTGACTTGATCCGACGTGACCTCGAACCCTTAGCCAGGCTCGAATCACAGAACACTGGAAAGCCAATCCGCGCGGCTCGGGGCGAGATCGGAGCTGTTGCCGCCACCTTCGATTTCTATGCCGGTGTCACCGACAAGTTCGGAGGCGACACCATTTCCGGCAATGCACCGGGCACCCTGCTCACGTGGCGCCACGCCATCGGAGTTTGCGCTGCCATCGTGCCTTGGAACTTTCCGATGCTGATTGCGGGGTGGAAGGTCGCTCCCGCCCTGGCGATGGGTAACACCGTGGTCCTGAAGCCTGCGGAGGTGACGCCGCTCTCCGCTCTTGCTTTGGCCAACCTGGCGCTCGAGGCAGGGCTTCCTGCTGGGGTGTTGAATGTCGTCACTGGTCAGGGCTCGGTCGCCGGCGAGGCACTGATTCACCATCCCGTCGTTTCCAAGATCTCCTTTACCGGCTCGACCGAGGTTGGTCGCCGGGTGATGGAGGTCGCGGCCGGCACTATTAAGCGGGTGTCGCTGGAATTGGGTGGCAAGTCGGCGAACATCGTCTTTGCCGACGCCGATCTCGATGCTTGCGTCGGCTCATCGCTCTGGTCCGTATATGACAATGCCGGGCAGGACTGCTGCGCACGCAGCCGCCTACTCGTTGAGCGAGAGATCTACGCCGAGCTAGTGGAGCGCTTCGTTGCGGCTGCGGAGGCAATCAAGGTCGGTGATCCCAGACTGGAAGAAACAGAAATGGGCCCGCTCATCACCGCTGTTCATCGCCAGCGAGTCGCGGATTACATCGCGATCGGACGTGGGGAAGGTGCCACTATTGCGGTGGGAGGCGATCAGCCCGACCTTCCCGGGAACTTTCTCACGCCGGCGGTCATGCTCGAAGTGAATACACAGATGACAGTGATGCAGGAAGAGATCTTCGGACCGGTCGTGGGAATCATTCCGTTCAAGAGCGAAGAGGAGGCAATCCGTTTGGCCAACGATTCCATCTACGGGCTCTCCGGTTCGCTTTGGACCCGCGACATCGGCCGAGCCTTGCGCGTGGCCAAGGCCGTCGAGACCGGCATGATCTCGATCAACTCGTCATCCAGTGTTCACATCGAGGCCCCTTTCGGCGGCGTTAAGCAGTCGGGATTCGGGCGGGAGCAGGGCATGGCCGCCCTTGATCACTACAGCGAACTCAAGACTGTTTTCATCGGCGACTAGCCATGCGTTTGGGCTTGCTCCTTTGCGATCACGTTCGATCTGAGTTGCAATCGTTGGGGGGTGATTACCCCGACTACTTCGCTCGTTTCTTCGATGGACTCGAACTCGTCACTTTCGATCTCACTAACGGGCACTTTCCCGATGATCTCGACTCATGCGACGCCTGGATCGGCTCCGGCTCATTGCACAGTGTCTACGACGAGGTTGAGTGGATTCAACGTTTCGCCGCTCTAGTCCGGCGTTTCGACGAGGAGGAGCGGCGGTACGTGGGAATCTGCTTTGGCTCGCAGATGATCGGACATGCTCTGGGAGGTCGGGTGGCTCGCGCTTCCCAGGGCTGGCAGGTCGGGATCAAGGAGGCGAAGTTGGGCCCGGAACGAACCCTCCGAATTCTGCACTGCAATCAAGACCAGATCCTTCATCTTTCACCCCGGATGCGGTTGCTCGCCACAGCCGACACAAACCCAGTCGAGATTGTTTCCGTCGGTGAGCATATGTTGGGATTGCAGGGCCACCCCGAATTCACGGCCGACTACGTGGCCGCGCTGGTCAAGGTGCGGATGGGGAAGTCGATTCCGACCGAGATCGCCGAATCCGGACTCCGGTCCCTGGCGATGGCCCCCGATACCGAGGCGTTTCGAACAATGATCCTTGAGTTTGTGGCCGGCGGGGTGTCGGCGATCAGCGTGGTCGGCGCTCAGCCCACTGCCTGACCGACGCGTGGGAGGGTTGAAACTCTTCAGTCGACCCGGATGAAGAAGCCCGAGTCCCAGTTGATCATCCCCGGATCCAAATCCACCATCACGTCGAGGAGGTCGAGATCAATCGGGAGAAGGGTCCCTTCCGGGACCAGGGCCTTTTGCATGCGGCGCTTACGGGTGCCGTGACCAACCGAAAGCACGAATCCCTGCTGTGGACTGAGTTGCTTCATAAAACTGACCCTATCATACTGAGTTGCGTAAAGCAACCCAGTATCTACACTGGCTGTGATGCCGGCCCGCAAAAGTCTTGAGGAACTTCAGTGTTCAGTCGCCAACACGGCCGAGTTGGTCGGCGATCAGTGGACGGTCTTGATCCTCCGCGACGCCTTCTTAGGGATCAAGCGGTTTGACGATTTTCAAAGAGACCTCGGTATCGCCCGCAACGTCCTCGCCGACCGCCTTGCGCGACTGGTCCAAGCCGGGATCCTCGACACTCGCCCCTATCAAGATCGACCTCCTCGTCATGAATACCTCTTGACCGAGAAAGGCAAGGATCTGCTCGACGTTCTGGTGGCATTTCGTCGCTGGGGGGACAAGTGGAACGCGCCTGATGACCGATTTATCCGGCCACTCCGTCACCTCGAGTGCGGCGAGATCATGGAGGGGGTCATGTGTTGCAATCACTGCGGCCAGCCGCTCGACCATCGCAACGTGCGGGTAGAGCCTTCCCTAGCTCCCGTTTCCCGCTGAACGTGGCTGCGGACGAGAAGGTCTATGACAGCCCCAAGGGCTGGGTAGCCGACCATATCAAGTCCTATACCGAGAGCGGGGGAAAGCGCGGTCATCGCTGGCACGGCGTGAACACTCTCCTCTTGACCACCCGGGGCCGGAAGACGGGAAAGCTTCGGCGCACCGCCCTGATCTATGGGCAAGACGGCGACCGATATCTGGTGGTGGCTTCGATGGGGGGAGCACCCAA
>JAICGW010000089.1 GCA_025922945.1 Acidimicrobiia bacterium
AGACCTGCCAACACCGTCTCGCCCGTCTCCGGCTTGCGATCGACCCGCAGGGTGGGATCTTCTTCGACGATGCGATGCAGGGCGGTGGAGAGTTTTTCCTCATCGTGCTGGCTCTTGGGAAAAATCGACAGCTCGGTTACCGGATTCGGGAAGGTCACCGGCGCCAGCTCGATCTCGAGTCCGGCGCTGTGGATGGTCGAGCCGGCGTGGAGGGTGTCCACCTTGGCAACGGCCCCGATCTCCCCGCAGGAAATCTCCTTTGTGTCGATGTGGTCCTTGCCCATGAGGTAGAACAAGTTGTGCATGCGGGCATGACCGCCGCCCGAGATGTGAAGGTCATCATCCGCCCGGACGGTTCCCGAGTAAACCCGAAAGAGAGAGATGCGTCCGACGAAGGGATCGCTGATGGTCTTGAAGACATAGCCGAGAACCGGGCCGTCGGAGCTGAGAGGAATCGGGTCGCCTTTGGCGAGAGGGGGAAGGCTTCGTTCGAGCGGGTTGGGAGCGAAGTCGAAGAGAAACTCACAGAGGGTGTCGACCCCGATCCGCCGGGCCGCCGAAGCCACCAGAACGGGAAAGATCTCCCCCTTCAACATTCCCTGGTGGACGGTCCTGACGATTGTGTCGGCGTCGGGGATCTCGCCCTCGAAGAATCTCTCCATCAGCTCGTCGTCGGTCTCGACAACTGATTCGATGAGAGACTCCCGGGTGGTGGCTGCCAATTCTTCGGCCTCCGGAGGGGTGGTCTGACTGAGGGTCCCGGTGCGATCCTCGGGCCCATAAGTGAAAGATCGGCCCGATACCACGCGTACGACTCCCTTGAGATCGGCTTCGATGCCAATCGGAATCTGCACCGGAGCGACCCGTTTGCCGAATGCGTCGCGCAGCTGCTCGAGGGTCCGAGTAAAGGAGGCGCGTTCACGATCGAGCTTGGTGATCACGATTGCCCGCGGAATCCCCTCCTCCTCGGCAGCCCGCCACAAGATCTCCGTCTGCACCTCCACCCCGTCGACGCCGGAGACAACGAAGAGCGCCAGATCGGCCGCCCGCAATGCCGCCCGGGCGTCACCCGAGAAGTCGATGTACCCGGGGGTGTCGATGATGTTGAACTTGTGGTCCTGCCAGGTGACACTGGCCACGGAAAGCCCGAGAGAGATCTTCCGTTCCTGCTCTTCGGGCTCGTAGTCGAGCATCGAGGTGCCGGCCTCGATCGAACCCTGGCGAGTCGTGGCCCCGGTGACGAACAGGAGAGCCTCGGCGAGACTGGTTTTTCCGCTCCCGCCATGTCCGACTAGGGCCACATTGCGGATCTTCTCGGGAACCAACAGACCTCCTCGGGCTGGGGGTGCCCGATCTTAGTGAGGGCCTCCCAACTGAGATTTGGGCGAACGCGGGCCCTCGGAATGAGTACATTTCGCCGCGGTGATCGATCTTCGGGTTCGGCCCCACTTGCAGTGGGTCCTTCAACCGATCGGCCGGGCTCTGAATCGGCTCGGCGTTACGCCGCAAATCATGACGATCTTCGGTTTGGCCGTCAGCGTCACGGGTGCGGTGATGATTGGTGCCGGGATGATCGTCGGCGGCGCGCTGGTGGCGCTCGTTGGCTCGATCCTCGACGGACTCGACGGTTCCGTCGCCCGAGCCGCCGGGACCGAGTCGGCGCGAGGGGCGTTGCTTGATGCGGCTTCAGATCGCATCGCCGAGGTTTCTGTGCTTGCCGGCCTCTCGTTTGCCCTCGCCTCGGAGCGCCGGCTGGTGCTCCTCATTGTCCTCGCCCTGGGAGGTTCACTCCTCGTGCCTTACCTGCGGGCCAAAGCCGAGGCCGAAGGTCTCGACGGACGCGGGGGGATGATGGGACGAGCGGAGCGGGTGATCCTTTTCACGCTCGGTCTGGTCTTTTCGTTTATCGAGCCGATGCTCTGGCTCCTGGTAATAGCAACCTGGGCGACCGTTCTCTGGAGGTTCTGGCTCACCTACCGACAGCTCAGGTGATAGAAGCCCTTCGTTTCGGGCTCTTCCGGTTGGGGATCGGGTTGGTAGGGCTGCTCCCCGGTGCGGTCATGAGAAGGCTCGGTGATCTCGGGGGCCGGATCTGGGGACGGTTTGCGAGCGATCGCCGCCGGATCGCTCGGCGCCATATGCGGCGAGTGCTCGGTCCAGGCGCTGATCTCGATCGAGCGGTCGGGGCCATGTTTGGTTCGTACGGACGGTATTGGGCCGAGACCTTCTGGGTGCGACCGGGGCGCGTCGCCGAGATCGACCGGCGGCTGTCGATTTCCGGACTGGAGCACCTGGAGAAGGCTGGGAAAGCCGGAACCGGAGTGATCTTGGTGCTACCCCACCTCGGCAATTGGGAGCCGGCTGCCCTTTCGGGGCGGCGGGCCGGCATCGAGATTGCAGCCGTCGCGGAGCGTCTGGCCAATCAGCGGCTGACCAGGTGGTTTGTCAAGATGCGAGCTCAATACGGAATCACGATCATCCCGCACGGACGCACCTCGATGCGACACGTCGAGGCGGCGATCCGACGGGGGGCGGCTGTGGCCTTGCTCTGCGATCGAGATCTCTCTGGCCGGGGAGTGAAAGTCACTTTCTTTGGCGAAGAAACGACCCTGCCGGCGGGACCGGCAGCCCTGGCTTTGAAGACCGGAGCGCCCATGGTCACTGCCGCCACGTTCTTCGCAGGCGATGGGCATCGGGTTGATATCAATGAACTCTCCACCGACGGAGTCGACGACCTGAGGGGCCTGACCCAGCGCATCGCCGACGCCCTCGAAGCGATCATCCGCCAGGCCCCCGAGCAGTGGCATCTCTTTCAACCCAACTGGCCCTCGGATCACCAATCGTGAAGATCGGGCTCGTCTGTCCTTACGACTTTGGGGCTTACGGCGGTGTTCAACAACAGGTTCTCGAGTTATCTCGTGTCCTGGCGACCACGGGCGACGAGCCGGTTCTGGTTGGGCCGGGCGCGGGTCGCTACGGGGGGATCGACCTGGGCGATTCGATATCGATCAGAGGCAATCGATCGATCGTGCCGCTCTCGATCGACCCCCGGGTGAAAGGCAAGCTCGAGGACGGTCTCGCCGGAGTCGATCTGATCCATATCCACGAGCCCTTGATGCCGGTGGTGGGTTGGGCAGCGCTGACGATCGCGCTTCCGGCCGTCATCACCTTTCACGCCGCCAAGCCGAAGTGGGCATCGCTGCTGTACCGCACGGTTCCGGGCGGGGTCTTTGGCGGTCGGATACTGACCGCAGTGAGCCCGCTGGCAGCTGAACTCCCTCCGGGTTTCGGTCCGATCGAGATCATTCCCAATGGGATCGACACCGCCCGCTTCCGAACCGGGGTGCAAAGGCACCTCCAGCAGATCGCATTTCTCGGCCGTCCCGACCCTCGCAAAGGCTTCGAGGTGCTCAAAGAAGCATGGAAAGTCGTCTCGGAAGAGATTCCGGGGGCCGAACTTGTCGTCATGGGGATAGAAGGGACCGAGAAGAACCGAATCCGGTACCTCGGTCGGGTAGATGAAGACGAAAAGTCACGACGTCTGCAGGCGAGTGAAGTATTCGTCGCCCCCAATCTCTCGGGAGAAAGCTTCGGAGTCGTGGTGGCCGAAGGCATGGCGGCGGGCTGCGCGATAGTGGCCTCCGATATAGATGCGTTTCGGGCGGTGACTGGGGGTACCGCCCGACTGGTTCCCCCCGGCGATCCGGGTCACCTGGCAGCGACTCTCATCGAACTTCTCCGCTCGCCGGCAGCGACCAGAGATATGGGCAAAAGGGCGCGGCAGCGGGTGGCTGAGTTCGATTGGTCACGCGTCCTCACGAACTACCGAGATGGCTACCGAAGGGCGATCGAGATCTACAAGCCTGCCCGGTAGCATTGATTCCAATAACCGCAAAGAACGCAGGAGTAGTCGTGGAAAAGGGCACCAGCCGGGTCAAAAGAGGTCTGGCCGAGATGTTGAAGGGCGGCGTCATCATGGACGTGGTTACCGCCGAACAAGCCAAGATCGCGGAAGAGGCCGGAGCGGTGGCGGTCATGGCACTCGAGCGGGTCCCATCCGATATCCGCAAGATGGGTGGAGTCGCCCGCATGGCCGATCCGACCAAGATCGAGGAGATACAGGCCGCGGTTTCGATTCCGGTTATGGCCAAGTGCCGGATCGGTCATTTCCTCGAGGCGCGGGTGCTCGAGGCGCTCAATGTCGACTACATCGATGAGTCCGAGGTGCTGACCCCCGCCGACAATGAGCACCACATCGACAAATGGTCCTTCACCACCCCCTTCGTCTGCGGCGCCCGCAACCTCGGTGAAGCGTTGCGTCGCATTGGAGAAGGGGCGGCGATGATCCGGACCAAAGGCGAGGCCGGCACGGGAAACGTGGTCGAGGCGGTCACGCACATGCGAACCGTCACCAACGAAATTCGCAAGCTCTCCCAACTGGGACCCGAGCAACTCATGTCGTCGGCCCGCGACCTCGGGGCTCCTTTCGACCTCGTGCGCGAAGTCCACGAGACTGGCCGCCTGCCCGTGGTCAACTTCGCCGCCGGAGGTATCGCGACTCCCGCCGACGCGGCGTTGATGATGGCGCTCGGGGTCGACGGGGTGTTCGTCGGCTCCGGGATCTTCAAGAGCTCCGATCCTCCCGGATACGCGCGGGCGATCGTTGAAGCCACCACATTCTGGGCCGACCCCGAAGTCGTGGCCAAGGTCTCGCGAGGCCTTGGAGAGGCGATGCCAGGACTGGAGATTGACAAGATCCCGGCCAACGAAAAGCTGGCGGAGCGAGGCTGGTGAGAAGTGCCGGCTCGCGTTGGGGTGCTCTCGCTTCAGGGTGATTTTCGCGAGCATCTGAAGACGCTGGCAGCCCTCGGGGCAGACGGGATCGAAGTACGCACTCCCGCGCAGCTCGAAGGGGTCGACGCTCTCATCATTCCTGGCGGCGAATCCACCACCATCGGCAAGCTGGCGGAGCGATTCGGGCTGATGGGGCCCCTCCGCCACAGGATCGAGGCAGGCATGCCCGTCTATGGAACCTGTGCGGGGATGATCCTCCTCGCCCGGGAGGTGACCGACGGCGAGCAGCCACTGTTGGGAGCTCTCGATGTCGTCGTCGAGCGCAACGCCTTTGGCAGGCAGAACGAGTCCTTCGAAGAGGAGCTGGCGATCGACGGGCTCGACGAGCCGTTCCGGGCCGTATTCATTCGCGCACCCTGGGTGGCCAAGGTTGGGGAAGGTGTCGAGGTGCTTGCTGCGGTCGACGATCACCCGGTGCTGGTCCGCCAGGGTCACATCCTCGCCAGCGCATTCCATCCCGAGCTGACCGGCGACCATCGGCTTCATCAGATGCTCTTGGACTGGTTGGTTGACTGATCGGCCTAGTTGAATAGATCTCATGTCCGGTCACTCCAAATGGGCGACGATCAAGCGCAAGAAAGCGGCCAACGATTCCAAGCGCGGGAAGTTGTTTGCCAAGCTGATCCGCCAAATCGAAATCTCGGCTCGAGAGGGAGGCGGAGATATCGGGGGCAATGCGACTCTGGCCGCGGCCGTAGCCAAGGCAAGAGCATCGGCAGTGCCGATGGACAATATCGAAAGGGCGATCGCCCGAGCGACCGGAAGCGCCGACACCACCAACTACGAGGAGATCTGGTACGAGGGCTATGCCCCGGGTGGGGTGGCGTTGATGGTTCAGGTCCTAACCGACAACCGCAACCGGGCTGCCTCCGAGGTTCGATCGGCTTTCGCCCGCAATAACGGCAATCTGGGAGAGCCGGGGTCGGTGGGCTACCTATTTGCCCGCAAGGGCTACATCGAAGTGCTTGGAAGTGAGGACGACGTCATGCTGGCGGCTCTGGATGCGGGGGCGGAGGATGTCCGGGCCGGTGAAGGCGTTGTGGAAGTCGTGACCGCTCCAACTGACCTCGTCGCCGTGCAGAGGGCGTTGGAGCAGGGGGGATTTAAAGTCGAAGTAGCCGAGCTCACCCAGGAGCCGAAGACCGGGGTGGCGGTCGACTCGACCACCGCGGGCAAGGTGCTCCGGCTGGTGGAAGCTCTCGAGGATCTAGACGACGTGCAGATGGTGTATGCCAACTACGAGATTCCCGACGAAGTCCTGTCTTCGCTCGCTGGCTGACGAAGATCCCCGGCTGAACAGTGTTGCGGGCTACCCTCCGTACACATGTTCGTGTTGGGCATCGATCCCGGGCTAACGACCACCGGATACGGGTTGGTTCGTCGGGGCCGTTCGCTCGAAGCGATCTCGGCGGGGGTGATTCGAACTGACCCCGGCCGGCCGCTGGGCGACCGCTTGCTGGAACTGCACACCGGGATCTCCAGCTTGATCGATGAGCACGCTCCTGACGCGATGGCGATCGAAACGATTTTCACCAACCGCAACCTGCAAACGGCGGCAGCGGTCGGGCGCGCCGCCGGTGTCGCCATCCTGGCCGCCGCCCAGCGAAGACTGCCGGTGTTCGAATACGTTCCGACGATCGTCAAGTCGGCCATCACGGGTGATGGATCGGCCGACAAACGGATGGTGGCAACCATGGTCGGAAAGCGCCTCGGCATCGCTCCGCCGACTCCAGCCGACGCCGCCGATGGTCTGGCCGTAGCCATCTGTCACCTGTATTCGTTACGCGTTAGTACAGAGCTAGTGGGAGCGAAACGATGATCGGTCGGGTGCGAGGGACTTTGGTGGGGCGCAGTCGGCTCGGGATCACCGTCGACGTCGCCGGCGTGGGCTACGAAATCATCACCACTCCGCGCACCCAGAGCGACTTGCCGGGAATCGGCGAGGAGGTGGTCATCCACACCCATCTCCATGGCCGCGAGGATGGGATCACGCTCTATGGCTTCGGCACCGAAGCGGAGCGCGATCTGTTTCGGGTCTTGATCACCGCCTCGGGACTGGGACCCAAACTGGGGCAGGCCATTCTCGGGTCGCTGTCGGTGACCGAGGTGAGAAAGGCGATCGCGACCGAGGATGTCGATGCCCTGGTGGTGGTCCCCGGAGTGGGTCGGCGCTCGGCGCAGAAGATCGTTCTCGAGCTCAAGCCCAAGCTCGAGGAGGAGGAAGCTTCGGTGGTGACTGGTTCCGGAGGGGAGCTGCGCCAGGCCCTGGAGGGGCTCGGGTACACCCCGACCGAGATCCGAGGAGCGATCGCCGAGGTGGATCGGGATCTGCCGGTGGCCGAGCAGATCCGATCGGCCCTCCAGCTGCTGAGTCGTCGGTGAAGTCGTGAGAGAGGACTCGATCCTGAACCCCGCCCTGGTGGAGGATGATCTCCATCTGCGGCCCCGATCCCTCAATGATTTCGTCGGCCAGGAAGCGGTCAAGGAGAGGCTCCGTATCGCCATTGAGGCGGCCCGCACCCAAGCGCGGCCACTGGACCACGTCCTGCTCTCGGGACCGCCCGGTCTGGGAAAGACCACGCTGGCCGGGATCATCGCCGCCGAAACCGGCTCCGAATTTCGCATCACATCGGGCCCGGCCCTCGAGCGCCCCGGCGATCTGGCGGCGATCATGTCCAACCTCGATCACGGCGCCGTCTTCTTCATCGATGAGATCCATCGCCTGCCACGAGTGGTCGAGGAGGTTCTCTACCCGGCGATGGAGGATTTTCAGCTCGACATCGTCTTGGGAAAAGGGCCGGCAGCACAATCGATCCGCCTCGATCTTCCCAGGTTCACTCTGGTCGGGGCCACCACTCGCAAAGGCAAGGTGACAGCGCCGTTGCGAGACCGTTTCGGGATCGAAGATCGCCTCGATTACTACACCGAGGACGAGTTGACCCTGATCATCAATCGCTCGGCGCGGATACTCGAGGTCAAAGTCGACGACGACGCCGCCCAGTTGATAGCCAGCCGGAGCCGGGCGACGCCCCGCATCGCCAATCGTCTCCTGGCCCGGATTCGCGACTTCGCCGTCGCCCGAGCCGATGGCAGAGCCGATGTCGATACAACTCTGCGGGCTTTGCAAACCTATGAAGTGGATGACCTCGGGCTCGACAAGGTCGACCGCTCGATCTTGGAGTCGATCATCGAGAAATTCGGTGGGGGACCAGTCGGTTTGACCACTCTGGCGATCGCCGTTGGCGAGGAACCGGAGACGGTGGAAGATGCCTACGAGCCGTTCCTCCTCCAGTCCGGGTTGTTGCAGAGGACGCCGCGAGGGCGCATGGCCACCGATCTCGCCTACCGCCACCTGGGTGTGGCCCGCTCCGAGCAGCCCCGCCTGCTCTGACGATTCGTTCTGTGGGCTGGTAGGGAGGCCCAGCCGCCCTGGGAACCCTGGGTTCGCAGATGGTCAAGAATGAGTGGGTGTGGACCCGGGACTTTGATTACGAACTGGACCCTCGCCACATTGCGCAGGTGCCGATCGAGCCTCGGGACAGCTCTCGTTTGCTCGACGCCCGCGACCTCTCCGATCACCGCTTTGCCGACCTACCGGATCTCCTGGAGCCGGGAGATCTGGTGGTGGTTAACCGGAGCCGGGTGCGGGCGGCACGATTACGCGGAGCCAAGTCTCCCACCGGAGGCAAGGTCGAGGCGCTTCTCCTGGGACCGCTCACCGATGATCGCTGGAGGGCGATGGTTCGCCCGGCGAGGCGTGTTCGGGTGGCGACCGTGCTCGATTTTGGACCGATAACCGCCATCGTCGACGAAGCGCCCCGTGAGGGGGTCGCCGTTCTTCACCTCAAGGCAGAGGGCGATCTGGAGGAGGCCATAGCCGCCATTGGCACGGTTCCCCTTCCTCCCTATATCACGACTGACCTGCCGAACCCCGAGCGGTATCAGACCATCTTCGCCCGCGAGGTCGGCTCGGCCGCAGCCCCCACTGCTGGCCTCCATTTCACCGAGGGGGTAGTGACGGAGCTCGCAAGGCGAGGGATCGAGACGGTCTCACTGGAGCTGCGAGTCGGCCTCGATACGTTTCGGCCCATCGGAACCGAGCGGGTTGAAGACCACGAGATTCATACCGAAGAGTTCTCTATCCCCGAATCGACTCGAGAGGCGATTGCTAGCTGCCGGGGGCGGGTGGTGGCAGTGGGCACGACAGTGGTACGAGCCCTCGAGAGCAACCCCGAGCAGACGAGCACCAACCTTTTCATCACCCCTGGCTTTCGGTTCCAGACCGTCGATCTGCTTGTAACCAATTTTCATTTGCCCCGCACGAGCCTTTTGGTGCTGCTGGCAGCCTTCATGGGTCCGCGCTGGCGTGAGACATACGAGGTAGCCATCGAACGGAACTACCGCTTCGCCTCCTTTGGCGACGCGATGCTGGCCGAACGTCTATGACCCCCGGCGCCTGGTCGCCAGGAACCGAAGATGGAAGGGCCCGAACCGGCACCCTGACTACATCCCACGGCGAAGTCCCCACGCCGACTTTCATGCCGGTTGGCACCCGGGCGGCCGTGCGAGCCGTGGACACCGATGATCTGGAGACGATCGGGGCGGAAATGATCCTCGCCAACACCTATCACCTCATGCTCCGGCCGGGGGCCGCGATCGTGGCCCGACTTGGAGGCCTGCACGGCTTTTGGGGATGGGACCGACCGATCCTGACGGACTCGGGGGGTTATCAGGTGTTCTCCCTGTCCCCGCGTATCAGCGAGGATGGGGCCCAGTTTCGATCGACTTACGACGGATCTCTGGTCCATCTCCGCCCCGAAGATGCGACTCGTATCCAGGAGCAACTCGGGGCCGACATCGCGATGGCGCTCGACGTCTGCCTGGGGCTTCCCGCCGACCGGGGTGAGATCGAGGCGGCCATGACCCTCAGCTTGCGTTGGGGAGATCGATCGCTTCAGGCCCATGGACGGGAAGACCAGGCTCTCTTCGGGATAGTGCAGGGAGGTTCGGACCCCGACCTAAGGGCGGAGAGTGCGTCCCGGACCGCGGCCCAGGGGTTCGTCGGATTCGGGATCGGCGGGCTTTCGGTGGGGGAGAGTCCGATCGAGCGAGCGAAGGCCCTGGCGGCGGTTATGCCCCAACTGCCGCCGGGCAAAGCGAGATACGTGATGGGTTTAGG
>JAICGW010000090.1 GCA_025922945.1 Acidimicrobiia bacterium
GATGCCAGACGAGGCTTCTCGATTGGCAAAGCGCAGGAAGGGCCGGACGAAGGTGCGGGGCACGAAGCGGCCCGAATGTGCCCACGGTTGGGTCACGAGAGCGTTTTTCCCGCCGACCTCAAATCCTGACAGGCTTCCACAACACGCTGCGCCATTCCCGATTCGGCCTTCTTCAAGTAGGAACGGGGGTCGTACGCCGATTTGTCCCCGACATCACCATCGATCTTCATCACTCCTGAATAGTTGGAGAACATGTGATCGGCGATCGGCCGGGTAAATGCGTATTGGGTATCGGTGTCGACGTTCATCTTGACGACGCCGTAGTCGAGCGTCTCGCGGATCTCATCGAGACTCGATCCGGAACCACCGTGAAACACGAGGAAGTGTCGCCCCGCGGAGCCGAACTGCTTCTCCATCGCCTCCTGTCCATCGCGCAGGATCGAGGGACGGAGCTGCACCGCACCAGGCTTATAGACCCCGTGCACGTTTCCGAACACCGCAGCCAACAGATAAAGGCGCTCGCTGGGTAGTCCCAATACCTCGGCGGTGCGGACCATGTCCTCGGGAGTCGTGTAGAGCTTTGATCGTTCGACGCCCTCATGGTCCATGGCGTCCTCTTTGCCACCGACAATTCCGATTTCGAGTTCCAGAACCGACCCCACTGCGTGGCATTCGTCGAGCAACTCTTTGGCCAGAGCCAGGTTTTCCTCCAGGGGAAGCATCGATGCATCGAGCATGTGGCTCTGAAAGAGCGGTCCCCGCCCGGACCGCACTCGCTCCTGGCTCAGGGCCAACAAGGGACGCACGTATCCATCAACTTTTTCCGGCTGGCAATGGTCCGTGTGGAGGCCAACGTTGACCGGGTAGCGGTCGGCCACCACGTACGCGAATTCCGCTAAGCCGGCAGCGCCGGAAGGCATGTTCTTCCTGGTGGTGCCAGACAGAAACTCGGCTCCGCCGGTCGAGATTTGGACAATGCCATCGGACTCCGCCTCGGCAAACCCTGCCAGGGCGCCGTGCAGCGACTCCGATCCCGTGACGTTGATGGCCGGAAAGGCGAACCCTCCGTCGCGGGCAGCTTCGAGCATCGCTCGATATTTCTCCGGGCTAGCAACTGGCATTTGTTTTCCTCCCGTGGATCGACGGGAAAGTTAGCCATTGCGCCGTCCCGCCCCCCCGGCGAAGCGCTTGGGGCCGCGCGAGCGGAGCCGGCAAGGGAGGGCAAAACGTGCCGACACGCTGTTGATAACCAACCGGATATGGTCAGCCTGGTGGCAACTACGCAGCAGGTTCGTAAGCCGCGCAGCCGGTTCGTTCGGGGCGTCTACCTGGCGCTAGGCCTCTTGTGCCTCGGGCTTGCCTACATGTCCTGGTTGCCTGGAATTCCCACCTTCGACTTTGTGATCCTGGCGGCTTTCTTCTTTGCGCGATCCTCTGATCGGTTTCACGCCTGGCTTCTGGGTCATCCGGTGTTCGGACGGATCATCCGCGGCTATCGAAGCGACGGGTTTACGGTCCGAACCAAGGCGGTGGCGTCGGCAGCTGTGCTGGCCTCTCTCATTTTCTCAATGACCGTGCTGGTCGACTCCGTGCCTCTGCGCTGGGTTCTGGCGGCAGTCGGGCTCTTTGCGGTGTGGTTCATTTGGACCCGGCCCACCAAGAGGATTGCCAACCAGTAGCCCCCCGGTCGGCCGATTGCTAAATTCGCGGCAGCGAGTCACCGCGACTTCGCTCGAATCCTTCTGTCCGTTGGGTTCGCTGTTCTATGAACCGACTGGGGTTGCCCAGCGGTCAGGAGGGAAGTTGAGGCTCTACGTAGGAAATCTGCCCTTTCGAACCACATCCGAGGACTTGCGGGCAACCTTTAGTCGCTTTGGTGAGGTGAGCTCGGCGGAGGTGCTGAGCGATCGGGAGACTGGCCGCTCGCGCGGCTTCGGATTTGTCGAGATGGCCGATGATGCGGCCCGCGAGGCAATCGAGGCGCTCGATGGCAGCGACCTGGCAGGTCGGCGCATCGTCGTCAACGAGTCAAGACCCATGGCCCCTCGTCCCCCTCGCCAGGGGGGTGGGGGCGGTAACCGTTACCGGGACCGCAACTAGCCACGGATCAACAAGGAGCGCCCCCGGATCGGGGGCGCTCCTGTTTCTTCCCCCAGTGATCCTTATGCGATCCTGGCCCTGGCTTTTCGAGCGGCGCCGCGTTCGCTGGACGAGGTGGTCAGGATCTCTCCTTCGCTCGACTCGACGTGGGCCCGAACGAACCATTGCAACAACTCGAGGGTGCCGAGTTGGCCCACCAGCATGTCCTGGGTCACGAGGTCGGTCTCACCCAACTGTTCGGCCAGCTTGCGATGATCCTCGATGATCCCGGTGTAGACCACATCGAGGGCGGCCATGTGCTCGGGGACGGTCGCCTTTCCCAGGTCGTAATCGTTCCAGTTGCGCACCCTCACCAGATAGCCGGGGGTGCCGTTGGGATGTCCGCCCAGCGTCGCGATACGTTCGGCGGTCTCGTCGACCATGGGCAGCACCTTGGCGAGATGGTCGTCGAGCATCTCGTGGGCGGCAATGAACAGCGGTCCCACCACGTTCCAATGGATGTGCTTGAGAGTCATCGCCAGGTCAAAAAGCGCGGCAAGGCGAATGTCGAGATCATCGGCGATCTTCTTGGCGTCGGCGATCTTGAGTCCGGGGACAGTGAATTTCGGCGAGGAATTGGAGGCTCGCCGGGCGGCTCGCTTCTGAGCCATGGGTCTTCCCTCCTATCGATTCGCACGAGAATTACCCGGGGGCAGAAGGCAATAAACGATCCCGCCGAGCTACGCCTGCTGGTTGCCCTGCTCCCGGAGGAACCGTTCGATTTCTGCGGCCAGCTGCTCGCCGGATACCGATTCCGTGGCATCGACCATCGACTCGAGTTTTTGCACAGCATCGGCCAAATCGGGGCGTTGGCTGGCCACGGTGTCCAGGTCCTTCCGCTGGGCGTCCGCGGCTTCCGCCAAGGTGCCGGTCGGCAGCGCGTGCTCGAGGTGTTTCTCCAGGCGGCGGATGACCGCGAGTGCCGCCGCCGGATAAGCCACGCTCACATATTGGGGAACGCGGGCATAGAACCCGATGGTCGGGATTCCGGCGCCTGCCACCAGGAAATCGAGGGCGCTGACGGCCGCGGCCGGCACGCGTAGTAATCCCCGGGCGTGATCCTCATCTCCGGTCAGCAGTGACTGATCTGAGGCGGCGCTGATGATTGGAACCTCACGGGTGTGGGGCCAGGCCCAGGGAATGCCCCCAATCGAAATCTGCTGCCGAACCTTCCACTCGATGGCCAATTCGGAGACCTCGGCGCCCAATAGCCGCCAGTTCCAATTGGGCTCCACCCCTGACATCACGAGCAGGTCCCAGTCGTCGAGAGGAAGGCGGCGGATCACGAGCTCTGGCCAGACCAGAGACGTCATCACGCCGTCGACGAAATCGAGCATCGGCCGGCTCACTCGATAGTCGAAGAGCAGATCGGAGCGACCCTCGCCAATCTGATCCCCGCCGAGCGTCTCGGCTACCAGCGTGGCGACTCCGCCGGCGTTGACCCAGCCATTGAGGCACACCACCAAGACAGGTGCCCGCAGGGGACGATCGACGTTTACCTCGAAAATCCTCATGCGGTCCATTCCAGCAATACCTTGCCGCTTTGTCCGCTGCCGCTGACTGCGAAAGCCTCTGCAAACGCGGCCACGGGAAAGCGGTGGGTGATCACGGACTCCACATCGAGCCCGCCCCGCAACAGCGCCGCCATCTTGTACCAGGTCTCGAAAATCAGGCGTCCGTAGATCCCTTTCAAGGTCAAGCCCTTGAAGATCACGGCGTTGAGATCCACCGACACCAGGTCGGGTGGAAGGCCAAGTAATGCCACCCTCCCGCCGTGGTTCATTACCTCGATCATCTGGCTGAAGGCCTCTCCGCTGCCCGACATCTCCATGCCCACGTCGAAGCCCTCACTCATGCCGAGCTCGTCCATGACACCCTTCAAGTCGGTGGAGGCGGCGTCGACCACGCGGTCGGCACCGAGCTTTTGGGCCATGTCCAGCCGGTAGGGGTTGAGGTCGGTCACCACCACGTAGCGGGCCCCGATGTGTTGGGAGATCGCGGTAGCCATCACCCCGATGGGACCGGCTCCCGTGATAAGCACGTCTTCGCCCACCAGGTCGTATGCCAGTGCGGTGTGGGTGGCATTGCCTAGTGGATCGAGGATGGCTCCCATTTCATCTCCAATGTGATCCGGAAGCGGGAAGACGTTGGCGGCCGGAATCACTACGTATTCCGCGAAGGCGCCCGGCCGAGTCACCCCCAGCCCGAGATGGTGGTGGCAGAAATGGCGCCTTCCCGCACGGCAGTTGCGACAGTGTCCACAGGTGATGTGGCCTTCGCCCGAGACTCTTTGCCCGGGCTCGACTCCCTGAACGGCCTCTCCGATCTCGGTGACCTCTCCCATGAATTCGTGGCCGACAGCCATGGGCCATGGAATTGTCTGCTGGGCCCACTCGTCCCACCGGTAGATATGGAGGTCGGTCCCGCAGATCGAGGTCTTACGTACGGCGATCTTCACGTCGGCCGGCCCTATCGCCGGCTCCGGCACTTCCTCGAGCCAGAGACCCGGTTCCGGCTTGGCCTTGACGAGCGCTTTCAGGTCGGCACTCCCAGCTCCCGGCCAACCTTGACGAAGGCGGAAACGGCGAGGTCGATGTCCTCGGAGGAATGGGCCGCCGACATTTGGGTCCTGATTCGGGCTTCCCCCTGCGGAACGACGGGGAACGAGAAGCCGATGACGTAGATCCCCTCCGCCAGCATCCGATTCGCCATCTCCGTGGCGAGACGAGCATCGCCCAGCATCACCGGAATGATCGGATGATTCGCTCCCGCCAACTGAAAGCCAGCATGGGTCATCTCCTTTCGGAAGTGCTCCGAATTCTCCGCCAGCTTCGCTCTCAGACCAGCGCTTTCCTCGACGATGGAGAGGGCAGCCAGCGAGGAAGCCGCAAGCCCTGGGGCCAGGCTGTTGGAGAACAGATATGGACGCGAGCGCTGTCGCAGCCAACCGACGATCTCCGCGCTGGCGGCGGTGTAACCGCCACTGGCCCCGCCCAGTGCCTTCCCGAGGGTCCCGGTGAGGATGTCCACCTTCGTGTTGGTGAACTCGGGAGTGCCACCGCCGCCGGCGCCGATGAACCCCACGGCGTGGCTGTCGTCGACCATCACCAGGGCCTGGTGTTTTTCGGCCAGTCCCGCGATCGCCGGCAGGTCGGCGATCACTCCATCCATCGAGAACACGCCGTCCGTCGCGATCAATCGGTAGCGGGAATCGGCGGATTCGAGGAGTCGTTGCTCAAGCTCCTTCATGTCGTTATTGGCGTATCGCAGGCGCCGGGCCTTGGAGAGTCGGATCCCGTCGATGATCGAGGCGTGGTTGAGCGCATCGGAGATCACCGCGTCTTCAGTGTCCAGGAGAGTCTCGAAGAGCCCGCCGTTGGCATCGAAGCAAGACGAGTAGAGGATGGCGTCGTCCATGTCGAGAAACCCGGCCAGGCGAGCCTCGAGCTCCTTGTGTACCGACTGGGTGCCGCAGATAAAGCGAACCGAGGCCGTCCCGTAGCCATGTTCGGCCATTCCCGCGGCGGCGGCCAGCTCCAGGCGCTGGTCATTGGCCAGGCCCAGGTAGTTGTTGGCGCAGAAGTTGATCACCCGGCGCCCATCGGCCAGCTCGATGTGAGCCCCTTGCGGCGAGGCGATCGTGCGCTCCTCTTTGAAGAGGCCCTGCTGGCGGAGCTCGGCGGTTCTCTGCCGGAGATCGTTGGAGAGACCCGTGTCCATGGAAAGAAACCTAGATCTGACCCGTGGTGGTGAGCATCGAGATCTCGGTGAGATAGTTGGGGTCCTGGTAGCGATCGGGCGAGAACGCCCGCGCGTAATCGGGGAGCGGGCTATCGGTGATTATCTGGGCCGCCAGTTCGCCCGCCCCGGCGGCAGCCATCACGCCGAAACCAGAGAAGGCTCCGACGACGAATGCCCCCTCGATCGGGAGCGGGCCGATCAGCGGCCGGTTCTCCGCGGTTTTGGTGTAGTAACCGCCATCGACCACCGGTTGGGGGAGATGGTCGCGGTATACGGACAGGCCCGGGACGGCGGTGGTGAGGCCTCGAATTACAACCTCGGGGTAGAGAGGGTCCTCGGGCAAGGGCCAGGTCGGCTCCTGCACGATCCGGTGGTACTCCCACAAGCCCACGACCCACTGGGACCCGGCTCCTCCCTCGGGCCGGTAATGGCACGCCGCCGGCATCACACCCAGGAGATCGTCTCGGCTCTGCTCGGCCAGCCAGGCCCGCTCATCAGGCGACCAGTCGATGGCTTGCGGGTCCGACCAGATCATCATTGGGGAGGAGCGAGGGATGACGGCGGCGTGATCGCGGAACGCCACCTTGATGTGGACCTCGGATTGAACCGGCAGCTCGGTGCCGAGCATGCGGGCGACCTCATCCAGCATGGGTCCAGCCGCGTCGACAAAGATCGGAGCTTCGACCGTTCCCGCATCGGTCGTCACCACGCCAACTCGGTCTCCGATCGTCTCGACCCCGAGCACTGTTCCTTTGAGGACTTCGGCTCCACGGTCTCGGGCCCGATCGAGCATGTGCGCGCCGAGCTGCTGGGCTGAGAACCAACCTGCCCGGCGAGCATGCAGCCCTCCGACCGACATCGGAGTGAGGAAAGGGAATCGAGCTCGGAGCTCATCACCGCTTTCATAGAAGTCAAACGGCCCGCCGCCGAGCGCGGTGATCAGCTGCGCTTCGGCTTGCATCTGTGACAGCCGAATCGGATCGGCGGTGACGTAGAGATAGCCTTGTCTCGTCATGTGAATCGCGTTGTTGGTTTGCCGGGCGAATTCCTCCAACAGGTCGATCGACCGGTTCATCAACCCAACCATCGGCGCGTTGGGCCACCAATTGCGATAGCACTCGGTCGACTTGTCAGAGGTCAGAGTGAGCGGTGGTAGCGGATCGACGATTACCACTCGCCCGAGCCCGAAGTTCTGAACCAGCTGGTAAGCAGTGGCAACGCCGGCGATCCCGGCACCGCAGATGACGGCGTCGGCCTTCACCCGCCGGAGACGGCCTGCAAGAAAACGATCTCGTCGCCGTCGGAGAGTGGGGCGGTGCCTTGGGCCACGTCGCGATCCGGCGTCCCGTTGTGAAAGCAAAGCACGTGGGGCCGCAGTTGGTTCTGCTCATCGAATAAGTGAACCCGGAGGGTGGGCTGTTGGCGCAGGAGATCTCCGATCGCTTCTCCGATGGTGCTCCCGGTCACCTCGACCTGGCGAACCGTGCCCACCGCCGGCTCGAGTAGTCGCGGCAGTCTCACCACCGCCCGCGCCATCAAGCGGCTTCGACGGCGAGGATGCGCGGCAACGAGATCGAAATCTGGCCCCAGTTGTCGCCATCGTCGTCTGAGACGAAGATCGAGCCTCCGGTGGTGCCGACCGCGATTCCGCCCTGGGAATCGACCGCCATGGCGTTGCGGAGCACGCCATTGAACTGGCCGCCGTCCGGCCACCCCCGTCCCGACTGATGCCACGATTTGCCATCGTCCTGTGACCGGTAGACGGCCAGATGCCCATCGATCGGAACCCGGTTCTCGTCGGCGGTGAGCGGGGCGACGAACAGGGAACCGGTCTCGTGGTTGCGCCCGATGGGGAATCCGAAGGCGGCAGGCAGACCCTCTTCGATGCGCTCCCAGTTGTCGCCCCCGTCGGTGCTGCGGTAGACACCAGAGTGATCCTGGCGCCAGATGCGATCTGGGTCCTTGGGATCGGAAACGAGCCCGTGCACACAGCGCCCGGGCTCGACCGACTCCGGATCTGCATCGGGATCACCTACAGCCATAACGCCGCGATCGCGTCGCTCGAAGGTTTTGCCGCCATCCTCGGAGCGAAACACGCCCACGGCTGAAATTCCCACCCAGAGTCGATCGCCGGCGGAAAGGATGTGGTGGGCGGCGAGCCCGCCGAATCCCGGTTGCCAGTCGGCGCGTCCCGGATATTCGTTGAGGGCCGGCACCGGTTCCCAGGACAGCCCCTGATCGTCGGAGTAGAAGAGACCGGCTTGATCGACCCCGGCGTAGATGCGGTCGCCCGTCGTATGAAATACCCAGATCTGGTTGAGTTTGAGCCCCGACTCCTCTGGGTAGCGCGGCCCGTTCTCTACCTGTTGCCAGTTCCGGTAGTCGGTCGAACGGTGGACCGAAGCGCCGAACCAGTTGGAACCAAGTCCCGCCAGGAAGGTGCCATCAGGAGCTTTCCCAAAAGCGGACACCTTCCATCCGGGGAAAGCCGGACCCTCGACGTCCCACGAGCGCCGGCCCTTAGTGAGGAGATAGCCGCCCTTCTCGGTACCAACGATGAGCCTTTCCATGACTCCATGATGGCAGGCCGCTCTGACGCTACGAGAGCGAGTCCCCCTCCCGGCTATTCGTAACTGATCGCCTCGAGGATGTTGCGCCGCGAGGCCCGCCAGGCCGGGACGGCCGCGGCGAGAAGCCCGGCGAAAGCAGCACCGAGCAACGACAGCGCCACCCGGTCCCAGGGAATCGACATGCGAAGGATCTCGTCGTCCAGCGCGGTGATAACCGCCCATGCGAAGGTGAGCCCAAGACCCATCCCGAGTACGGCGCCAAGAAGGGCGATCAGGATGGCCTCCCAGTTGATGGCCGCCCGAAGCTGGCGGCGGCTGAGGCCCACGGCGCGGAGAAGCCCGATCTCCCGGCGCCGCTCCAGCACGGAGAGGGTCAGGGTGTTGGTGATGCCGATCAGCGCCACCACCACCGCCACCCCGAGGAGACCAAACACCAGGCGTACGAGTTCATCGATCCGCGAGGACGCCTCGGTAGCGAGCTCCTCCTGGTCGAGGACTTGGCTGCCGACGTAACGGGCAGTGATCGACTCGACCTGGGCCCGCCCTTCTTCGAGTGAGACTCCAGGGGCGAGATCGAGAAAGATCTGCGAGTCGAATTGCTCGGTGAAATTGTCGGCGAAGGTCTCAGAATCCACGAGCAATCCGGCGCCAATTCCGCGCGCGTCGAAGATCGC
>JAICGW010000091.1 GCA_025922945.1 Acidimicrobiia bacterium
GACTCCTTGACGATCTGTGTCGCCGCCCCCGCCTATGTGGGCGAAGACCTCGATCATCAGCGTGATCAGGTGCGGTGGTTCGGGGGCATGGTTGGAAACCACGTTGCCGATCTGGTGAAGCGCTATGGGGAGAGCTCAATCTCGGTCCCAACGGCGTTGACCGACTACATCAAGGCCCGGGAGGGATACGACTACGACCACCATGGCAAGGCAGGCAACCCCTCCACCGACTTCGTCCCCGACGAGATCATCGACCGCTTCTGCCTCCTGGGCTCGGCCTCAGCGCATCTCGAAAGGCTGCGCGAACTCGAGTCTCTGGGGGTGGATCAATTCGCCATCTACCTCATGCACGACCAGATGGACCAAACCCTCGAGGCTTACGGCGCGGACATCATTCCCCTGATGCAAACCTAAGGCTTCATGCTGCGGTTTCCGCATGTTTCTGCATTCAGAATCAGGAGTTAGGCAGCGAGCGCCTGCGCGACCATCCGTCGCACCTCTTCAGGTCGATCGATCAACATCCGGTAGGTGATCCGGATGACTCTCCAGCCGGCGAGTTGGGCGAGGTTGTCCCGCAGTCGATCCTCCTCAAAGGCGTCCATGGTCGTGTGCCATTTGCGCCCGTCTACTTCGATGATGAGGCGAAGTTCGGGAAATGCAAAGTCAGCCCGCCCGCGACGAGGGGTACGCCAGGGCAGTGAATACTGCAGGATCGGTTCCGGAAAGCCCCAGCGAACGAAGCAGCGCAGGACGAAGAGCTCTAGTTCGCTGTCACCGAGGAAGACCTCGCCTGATCGGAGTTCGAGCACTTGGTGCATCGTCTTCATTCCGGGCTTCCCCCTTCGGGAGAGGTCGCCGACGATGGTGATGAACGCGTCGAGTGGTGCGAGCTTGTTGACGACAACGTGATCCACGAGGCGGCCGATAGTCCGAGTTCCGAGGGTCGCGGCCAGATCTGTGATAGTTCGAACGACATCCGTGGCCGGCAGTCCTTCGATTTCGATTATGTAGCCCGAGCTGAGATCTGTGGACTGGTGCACGATCACATTTGGAAATCGATTTGTCGTTCGAGTACGAACTGTCACCGCCTTGACCTCACGCTTAACTCCCGGGAGTCGGTGAAGTTCGGCCGCTGACTCGTGCGACACCACGGCTCCGAGAGCAGCTGTCGCCGCCAGCAGCTGCCCGCGCCAGGTCAGGTCGAATCCGGGGATGAGGTAGAGACCCGCCTTTACGCGAGTCCAGTGATTGCCTCTGATTCGCCGCATGACCGCGTCGGCAGACATCCCGGAGGCAATTGCCTGTCGTCTGGTGATGTATCCCGCCTGTCGGCCCGCCAACTGATACGCGCGTTGCTCTGCCTGCTGGAGCATCGCCCTAGATCATGCGTGAGGCGTAGCCGAGTTTCTAGGGAGTCGTTTTGCCCAAACCGTCGGCTAGAACATGCGGAATCCGCATGCCGAAGCCTTAGGTTTCGAGTTGGGTTAGCGGCCGTGTTGAGGAAAGCCCAGGTCCACCCCGCGATAGATGGGGTCGGGCCATCGGGAGATCACCACTTTTTGGCGGGTGTAGAAACGGATGCCCTCGGGCCCGTAGATCGGGCTTGATCCGAAGAACGATGACTTCCATCCGCCGAAGGAGTAGAAGGCGAGGGGCACCGGGATCGGAATGTTGACTCCCACCATCCCCACCTGGATCTCGTTTCCGAACTTCCGCGCCGCTCCGCCATCGTTAGTGAAGACCGCGGTGCCGTTGGCATATGGATTGGCATTGATGAGATCAATCGCGTCCTGAAAGTGCTCCACTCGCACCATCCCCAGGACCGGTCCGAAGATTTCGTCCTCGTAGATCTTCATCCCCGGCTGAACCCGATCGAAAAGGGTCGGAGCGACGTAGAACCCGCCCTCGTAACCCTCTGGTGAATAGCCGCGGCCGTCGACCACCAGGTCGGCTCCCTCCGCCTCGCCTTGACCGATATATCCGACGACCTTGTCCCGGTGTTCGGGCGTGACAAGAGGCCCCATTTCCGAGTCGGGATCGTGGCCGGGTCCGGTGCGGAGCTTGGCGATCCTGGCAGTGATGTGGGGAAGGAGACGGTCGGCGGCATCGCCCACCGTGACCACCACCGAGATCGCCATACACCGCTCCCCGGCTGATCCGTAGCCAGCCGAGACCGCGGCGTCGGCCGCCAGCTCCATATCGGCATCCGGGAGCACGACCATGTGGTTCTTGGCTCCGCCGAGAGCCTGGACACGCTTTCCGGCTTTGGTTCCGTTTTCGTAGATGTAGCGGGCGATCGGCGTTGATCCGACGAAAGAAACAGCCGCGATATCCGGATGTTCGAGGATCCGGTCGACCGCCACCTTGTCGCCATTGACGATGTTGAAGACCCCGGGGGGGAGTCCCGCTTCCTTTAATAGCTCGGCGCAAAGCAACGACGGCGAAGGATCCTTCTCTGATGGCTTGAGAACGAAGGAGTTACCAGCGGCGATAGCAAGGGGGTACATCCACATCGGGACCATCGCCGGAAAGTTGAACGGCGTGATCCCGGCGACGACACCCAGCGGCTGGCGCATGGTGAATGTGTCGACTCCGGTCGAGACCTGCTCGGAGAACTCGCCCTTCATGAGATGAGTGATGTTGCAGGCGAACTCCACCACCTCGAGTCCACGCTGCACCTCGCCCAATGCATCCGGCTCGGTCTTGCCGTGCTCAGAAGTGATGAGCTTGGCGATTTCATGACGGTTCTGGACCACTAGCTCGCGAAAAGCAAACATGACGTTCTGACGCCGGGTGATAGGGGTATCGCGCCACGCCGGATAGGCGTCCCTCGCGGCCGCCACGGCGGCATCGACCTCCCCCACTCCGGCCAGCGCTACCTCGTTTTGCACCTCTCCGGTGGCCGGGTCGTATACCTTTCCGGTACGTTCGGGTTTCTCGGACCATTGCCGTCCGTCGATCCAGTGACTGATCATGGGAGAACAGTGAAGCACAATCTGAAGTTGACGTTGCTGGCCATCGCAGTGGTTGCTTGCCAAGGCGGGGCCACTCCGTCGACGACCCTATTTACCCCCACGACCTCGCCGATTGCCAGCACGACCACGGTGCCCGAGGGCCTTATCACCACGGTCGAAGACTTACCGCTGGCAACGATCCAGATCGTCTCCACCGGCACCTTTGTCACCCCCGACTTCGGAACCTTCGAAGGTGGTGGGAGTGGCTCCGGGTTCATCATCGACCCTTCCGGCATCGCCGTTTCCAACAGCCACGTCGTCAGTGGCGCCGGGCTCCTCGACGTGCACATCGGCGGATCGGCAGAAACCGTCAACGCCCAGATCCTGGGAGTTTCCGAATGCAACGATCTCGCCGTCATCGATCTAGACGGCGAGGGCTACAACTATCTCGAGTGGTACGACGGCGACATCTTCGCCGGCCTGGAGGTGCAGGCGGCCGGCTATCCGTTGGGCGATCCGGAGTTCGCATTGACCCAGGGAATCATTTCCAAGGCAGATGCCCCGGGAGAGACGGAGTGGGCCTCGATCGATGCCATCTTGGAACACGATGCCCGCATCCGTGGCGGGAACTCGGGAGGCCCGCTGGTCACGGAGGACATGAAAGTGGTCGGAGTCAACTACGCCGGCCGCGACGACACCGACCAGAACTACGCCATCAGCGTCGAGGAAGCGCGAGCGGTGGTCGATGAACTTGCCACCGGCCGCGATGTCGACTCGGTTGGGATCAACGGCTACGCGGTCACGGCCGATGACGGCACCACCGGGGTGTGGGTGGAGACGGTTCAGCCCGGGTCACCGGCCGACCAGGCCGGTGTGACCGGCGGCGACATCGTCACCCAGATGGCTGGCGTCTCCCTGGGGCTGGAGGGGACCCTTGAAGAGTTCTGCGATGTCATCCGCACTCAGGGCGAGCAGGGTGTGATCGACATCGACGTGCTGCGTTACGACACGGCTCAGTACCTATCCGGCCAGCTCAACGGCGAGCCGCTGACCGAGCTCTACTCGTTCGCCGAGGAGCTCGAAGAGGAGGCCACGGTTGAGGAAGACACGAGTGTCTATGCCGAGTATTCGGTTATCGCCGATGACACCGGGGCGATCACAGTTGAGGTTCCGCTCGAGTGGAGCGACGTCGACGGCCAGCCCTTCGAAGACGAGCAAGGCCGCTCCATCGTCGATGTCAGGGCGGCAAGCGACTTGACGTCGTTCCATGAGAGCTGGTCGACGCCCGGCATGATCGTCAGCGCCTCGTCGGACTGGGCGAGCACTACAACCGAGGAGGCGTTGCTCGACGAGATCCAGGCGAACTTCACCGGCGTATGCGAATTCGTTGGCCGGGAGGTTTACGAGGATCCGCTCTACACCGGTTCTTATGACACGTTCGTCAACTGCGGCGATGAAGAGGCGACTTACGTTGTCGTGGCCGCTCATCCGGTCGAGGCGAATTACCTGGTACGGGTCCAGGTGCAGGCCAATAGCGACCGCGACTTTGAGGCGCTGGACCGGATCCTGGCCAGTTTCATCGTCACCGGCGACGTTTAGCTGGTGAGGTACCGATCCTCCGCCTCGTAGTCGAAGAACGGGGCGAAGAAAGAATCATCGGCGGCCGGTCTGCGCTGGGGCTCGTTGACGAGCCAGTCGATCTCGGCCGCGATGGTGTCGCCGAAGGTGCCAACGGGCTCGTATCCCAGGTCGAGAGCGGCGCTGGTGTCGAGGACGATCGGGAAAGGGGCGTCCCACGGGTGCAAACCCAGGACGTCGTTGCGTTCGTCGAGCAGGACTTCTCGCCACTCGTGATTGAGGTGCTCGGCTACCACGCGTGCGATTCGGAGAGCCGAGGGAGCGTCGGGATCGGCGCTATTCAGGATTCGCCGACCGGGCACCGCCGCCACTCGTTCCACGAGGGCGGCGATGTTGGCCGCGGCGCTGGTGTGATCAACGCCCGCGCCCTGGTGCGCGAGGAATACCGCCGGTCGGTGATCGAGAACCCGTTTCACGAACACCCACTCGCGGGGGCGCAGCGCTCCGGCTCCATGAACCTTTGATGGACGCAGGACCGTCACTGGCGCCTCGCTGTTTAGCAAAACCTGTTCGGCTGCCACCTTGTTTGGCGCGTAACCCGCGGCTGTTCGGTAATCGCCGTCGGCCGGTGCCACCGTCGGCTGGGATTCGCGGATCGGCACAGGAAAAAGCGGTGGCGACTCGGAATTGACGTGGCGACCCTGCTCGTCGACATAGACGGCCTTGGTGGAGATCATCACCGTCGCTTCGACACCGGACAGAAAGGGGATGAGGGACCGAGCGTCAGAGGCGGTGTAGCAGGCACAGTCGACCACAAGGTCGGCGCCGCTCCTCAGCGTCTCTCGAAGCGTGTGGAGGTCGGAGCGATCAGCCTGTCGGAATCCGGCCCCCGCCTCGAGAAGGTCTTGGGGAAGGCGACCCGCGGTGCGGCCGGTCAGCTCCACCGACCACCCGCTTGGAATCAGCCTGCGGGCTATCGCCTGGCCGATGCTGCCGGTTCCTCCCAGCACTACTGCACGGGGCACTAGCGGGCAGCGCCCTCCATCGACCCGGTGAGCTTCGAGAGGTCGGCGTTGTAAAGAGCACAGATGATTTCGCGATCGTCGTCCTCGTTCCAGCTCTCCTCGGTGGGAAAGATCGGAAAAACGTCCAGTGCCGAACTTTCGAAATTCAGTCCGACGTATCCCTCGAACTGAGCCAAGCAGAGTTCGTTCGCGATCGTGGACATCTGGTCTGTACCCGGATAGGTCTCGGCGTCGGTGTATTCGATCAATGCGAAGACTTCGTTGTCGTGGGGTTCCGAACAATCGACTTCCGGCACCGACGAGATTTCGCCGTCGGCCTGGTCGTCGAAGCATGTGCCGACCGGAAGGCTGAACACCGATTGTTGCCCGCAGGCGAGAACCATGACCCCCGCAAGCGTCAAAGCAAGCAGCCTGCGCATCAAACGAGATACTGGTTCAGGTCGCGGACGAGGTACTGCCCGTCTCCCTTCTTGCCCAGGTATTGGTCTCCGGAAATGATCACCCGGCCCCGCGACAGGACGGTATCGACCCCTCCGGTCACCTCCATCCCCTCGTAACACGAGTAGTCGGTACGCATGTGGTGCGTCGCCGCCGAGAGTTGGTGGTGCTTATCGGGATCGAAGATGACGATGTCGGCGTCTGATCCGACGGCGATGGTGCCTTTCCGTGGATAGAGCCCGAACATCCGGGCGGGAGTGGTGGCGCAAACCTCCACCCAGCGTTCCAACGACAATCGCTCTTCGGCCACGGCGCCGTGGTAGATCAACTCCACCCGGTGCTCGACCCCGGGAAGTCCATTAGGGATCTTGGAGAAGTCGCCCTCGCCCAAGCGCTTCTGCCGCCCGAGCTCGGGGTGGTCTTCGAAGCAGAAAGGGCAATGATCGGTGGACACGATCTGCAGGTCATTCGTGGCAAGGCCGGACCAGAGCGCCTCCTGATGACCCTCTGCTCGATCGCGCAGCGGCGGCGAGCAGACGAACTTGGCGCCTTCGAAGCCGTTTCCCAGATCGTCGAGATCGAGGAACAGATATTGGGGGCAGGTCTCGGCGAAAACGTTGAGACCCTCGTCCCGGGCGTTGGTGACCTCCGCCAGAGCCTCTAAAGCCGACATATGCACGACGTATAGGGGACACCCGGCCAACTCGGCGAGCTTGATCGCCCGATGGGTGGCTTCGCCTTCGAGAATCGAGCGGCGGACGATGCCGTGGTAGATGGGATCGGTTTCGCCCCGCTCGAGCGCCTGGGCGATGAGGACGTCGATCGCGATCCCATTCTCGGCGTGCATCATGATCGTGGCCCCGTTTTCGGCCGCCTTCTGCATAGCCCGGAAGATCTCGCCATCGGTCGAGTAGAAGACGCCCGGGTAGGCCATGAACATCTTGAACGACGTCACTCCTTCACCCATGGCGATGTCCATTTCCTTCAGCGACTGGTCGGTGACATCGCCGACGATCAGATGGAAGCCGTAATCGATGGCACAATTCCCATCGGCTTTGGTCCGCCAGGCCTCATAGCCGTCCATCAGGTTCTGACCTTTGGTTTGGACGGCGAAGTCGATGATCGTGGTAGTTCCCCCCCAGGCGGCCGCTCTGGTACCCGTCTCGAAATCATCCGATGCGAACGTCCCGCCGAATGGCAGCTCCATGTGAGTGTGCACGTCAATGCCCCCGGGGACGACGTACTTGCCTTGCGCGTCTAAGACCTCGTCCGCCTGAACATTGGTGCCGCGGGCAGACACGCTCTCGATTCTCTCGCCAACTATTAAGACGTCGGCCTCTTGCTGGCCGGCGGCGGTAATGACAGTTCCGTTCTTGATCAGAATCGACATCAGCTTCCTTTCGGATAATGACTCAGGTAGTCGCGCTGGGCCGCCTCGATCAGACGACCGGCATGCTCTGCTCCGTAACGCTCCTGAATTGTGATCACGTCGGGCTGTCCCGATATCTGCTTATAGGTCTCGAAATAGTGGGCGAGCCGGTCCACCAAAGCAAGTGGAAGCTCGTCCAATTCCTTGACTTCTCCCCAGACCGGGTCCTTGCTGAGAACCGCCACCACCTTGTCGTCGGCCTCGCCCTCGTCGATTATCTGCAGTCCGCCCACGGCACGCGCCACGAGCAGGATGTCGGCCCGGTCGATGGGACGCTCGGAGATTACGCAAATATCGAGAGGGTCACCGTCCCCGCCGGTGGCTCCGGGACAGAGTGCAGCAACCTGTTCCGCGCAGAAGGTCTGGGGAATGAAGCCGTAGAGGGTGGGGGGAGAAGAAGAGGTTTGCTGGGGACGATCGACCTTCAGGTAGCCACTGGGCTTGTCGACCTCGTATTTGATCACGTCGAAGGGGGTGATCTCGATGTAGGCGTGGACCGTCAGAGGAGGGTTGGGACCGACCGGGAGGCCATGCCAGGGGTGGGGCCGCCAGGGGGTGAACATGCCGAGAAACCTAGACGGCACTCCTGTCTGTGGCTCGTTAACTTGGCGGTTCACAGTGTCGAAGGAGGCACACCTGAAACGGAAATTGATTCTCCTCCTCGTATTCGGGCTGTTGATAACAGCCTGCGGAGGAACAGCAGCAACGACCACCGCCCCAGCCCCTGCCACTACCGCCGGCGAAGCGCCGGCGACGACGGCGGGGGGTGGAACCGAGACCACGGCCGCCGGAACCGGTGGCATGGAAGACCTGATCGCCGCCGCTCAGGCGGAAGGGACGCTCACCACGATCGCTCTTCCCCGGGACTGGTGCAATTACGGAGGTGTGATCGACACCTTCACCGAGAAGTACGGCCTCACCTATAACGGACTGGCTCCGGATGCCGGGTCGGCCGACGAGCTCGAAGCTATCCGAGCCAACCAGGGGAGCACAGGCCCGCAAGCGCCTGATGTCGTCGATATCGGTCTCGGGTTCGCCGAGCCGGCCAAGGAGGAAGGCCTCCTGCAGCCGTACATGGTGTCCACCTGGGACTCGATCCCGGAGGATGCCAAAGATCCCGAGGGCTACTGGTACGGCGACTACTACGGCGTGCTCGCGTTCGAGGTCAACGCTGACGTAGTCGAGAGCGTTCCTCAGGACTGGGCCGACCTGCTCGATCCCCAATACAACGGTCAGATCGCCCTGGCGGGTGATCCTCGAGTGTCTGCTCAGGCCATTGCTGCCGTGACGGCGGCCGGCCTCGCCAACGGCGGGTCGCTCGACGATGTAGAGCCTGGTCTCGAGTTCTTCGCCCAACTGGCGGAGGCGGGCAACCTGGTGCCGGTGATCGCCGAATCGGGGACAGTGGCCTCGGGCGAGACCCCGATCACTATCCGCTGGACCTACAACGCCCTCGCCAACCGCGATGCGAACTCCGACATCGCCAACATCGAGGTGGTGGTACCGGCCAGCGGACGTTATGCCGGGGTCTACGTGCAAGGCATCAGTGCCTATGCCCCGCAACCCAACGCTGCCAAGCTCTGGATGGAATTCCTCTACTCCGACGAGGGTCAGAACCTGTGGCTCGACGGCTACTGCCATCCGATCCGCTACGAGGACCTCGTCGCGAATAA
>JAICGW010000092.1 GCA_025922945.1 Acidimicrobiia bacterium
AATAAGAGCCCCCAGCGTCAACACACCGGCAGTCGCGTAGGAAGAGGCGACGATTACTCGACGACGGCTGAGGGTCATAGGTATTGAGGTTTACTCCAAGGGGCGGGGAACCGACGGCATTGTCTCAGCCGATTTTTACTGAGGCGGAACCTGCAACGATCATTGCTGCCAGGCTTCCCAGGGCAGCAACAATCCTCACCAGCTTGCCCTTCATACGATCACCGTCTTATTTAGGTTCACCGTGTCCGCTATAGACCAGTGGACCGGATCCGCTCCGCTTAGGTGATAGGCACTAGTGGCCTCGGCAAGCCGTCGGCTTTCCCCCGCGCGATCCCGGGTTTCAACCGGGAGCTCTTGTTGTCAAGGAAGAACCCCTCCCACCGCCAATGACTGACGGATGACTCTGCCCGACCCAGGAGGAACACTAACGATTGGGGTGCGCGGCGACAAGGGGAAAGCGATGGAGCTGGTCCCAAGACCTAGGGCGCGATGCCGAAAGCTACCCTGGACCGGTGAACCTGCGCGAGTTCGAAGAGCGGTTGACACGCCTACCAGGGGTGGAAGCGGCGCGGGTCGTTAGCGACGGTGGTGGCAAAGTCACCGAGATACATCTGATCACTGATCTCGAGAAGCCGGCCAAACAGGTTGTGCGCGACGTGCAGACGCTGGCACAAGCGGCCTTCGGGGTGTCTATCGATCGTCGGGTCGTATCGGTGGTGCAACTGCCCGACGCTGAGTTATCCCAGGGTGACAGACCGGTGATCGTCGACGTCGCCGAGCGCCTCGACGGTTCTCACTCCCGCGTCTCGGTGACCCTCTCGTGGCAAGGCGACAGCCTGGTTGGCGAGGTTGGTGGGGCGGCCGGCAACACAAGTCGACACCGCCTGATCGCCGAGGCAACCATCGCGGCCCTTCGACAGGCCCTCCAGGAGACTGCCGCGTTCGGTGTCTCGTCGGTGGATATCGCCACGCTGGGCGGCCAGCGCCTCGCCATCGCTCAGGTCGTCATCGTCACTGATGCAGATGAGCACCTGATGGTTGGCTCGGCATTGGCAGACGGGGACGCCAGCCGTGCGGTGGTGCGCGCAGTCCTCGACGCGCTCAATCGCCGCATCCCCGAACTTCGCCGATAGTGGCGTCGGCCGCAGCAGTCACTCCACACTTCCTGGCCACCGCCACGGCGCTTGACCTGCTCGTTTCGGGTGGAGACGCGATTGACGCGGCCATCGGCGCCAACGCGGTGCTCTCCGTAGTTGCCCCCGAAACGTGCGGTATCGGCGGAGATCTCTTTGCCCTCGTCCATTCACCCGGGCAGAAGCGACCAAGCGCCCTGAATTCATCCGGTCGCGCCGGCTCGAACGTCGATCCGCAAAGCTTGCGCGAGGCGGGTCACGATCGGATGCCCACCATGGATCGCAGCGCGGTGACGGTCCCGGGCTGTGTTGATGGATGGCACCATCTTGCTGCTCAAGGTGGAAAGTTGTCCTGGGAGAAGCGCCTGGCTCCCGCCATCGATTACGCCCGGCGAGGCTTTCCGGCCTCCTCTGATCTTTGTCGAGCCTTAGGTAGGAGAACAGCCGAGATTGGCGACCAGCCCATCGGTCGCTACCTCTTGCCAGGCGGTAGCCCTCCCAAACCGGGCGATCAGATCGTCAGGCCTGATCAGGCCGCAACACTGGAACTGATCGCCACTGGCGATCGGGACAGCTTCTATATGGGCAAACCCGGTCGCGACATCGCCTCGGCGGTCGGTGGACTCATCACCGAGCAGGACCTGGCTATCGACCAGGGCGAATGGGTCGAACCGCTGGGCTTGGACGTCTTCGGCCAGCGAGCCTGGACGGTCCCGCCCAATTCCCAGGGCTATCTGACCCTGGCCGCCGCAGCCGTACTGGAAAGGTCGGGAGCGGAGGTCGACCCCGACAGCGCGCTGGGTTGGCACATGCAGATCGAGTCGTATCGCAGCCAGGTGGCTGATCGGAGCGAAGTCCTGTCCGATCCCCGCTATAGCCCGTTTCCCGCCGACGAACTTCTCAGCGAGGAAAGGTTGGCCGTCACCATCGATCGCAACCACCGTCGAGACTTCGGCTCGACCAGAGTCGGGCCTGGTGGCACTGCCTACTTCTGTGTGCTCGATGGAGAGGGAATGGGCGTGTCGATCACCCAGTCCAACTACATGGGCCTCGGAACTTCAATCGGTGCAGGCGAATCCGGGTTCCTTCTTCACAACCGCGGTGCTGGATTCGATCTCAGGCCGGGGAGCGCAAACGAGCTCGCCCCCGGCAAGCGCCCGCTCCACACTCTCGCTCCCACGCTGTGGACCTCGGGATCGTCCTTGGCCGCGTTGCTTGGTACCAGAGGCGGCGACCACCAACCGCAGCTGCTCCTACAGATGGCTGTCCGGCTCTTCTTGTCGACACACGACGTCGCCACGGCCCAGGCCCACCCGCGCTGGATCATCGACAACCTCGCCGACCCTCAGGCCGCGGTCCGAGTGGAGGAATCAACCCCCGAGGAAGTCATCGCCGGATTGCAAGAGCGAGGTCATCGTGTCGAGGTCGCAGAGGGTTTGCAGAGTGGCTGGGGTCCCGTGGGCGTGATCAAGGTTTCACCCGATGGATTGGTGGAAGCCGCCACCGATCCCCGTGTGGCGACGGCCTCTGCGGAGACTTTGTGACGATCGCCCTCGTAATCCGCCACGGACAAGCAGAGGGGAACGCCGATCACCGCTTCATCGGTCAGACCGATGTTCCTCTCGACCCCCTCGGCCACCACCAGGCCGACGCCCTCGCCAGGCGCCTAGCACCGCTGCCCATCAAGCGCATCCTCAGCTCGGATCTGAGCAGGGCCAGAGACACTATTGCCCCCGCAGCGGATGTGTTGGGGTTGCAGGTTGAAACCGATTCGCGGCTGCGCGAAGTCGCCAACGGCGATTGGACGGGCCTTCTTCCGTCGGAGATTCAGGCGGGTTGGCCTGAAATGTGGAAGGCCTACGCGGAAGGAGAGGATGTCAAGCGACCAGGCGGGGAGAATTGGAAGAAGGTTCGCCTCCGTGTCGTCGAGTGCGTTAGCGAACTTGCCGGAACTGAGGAGCTGATCGCGATCAGCACCCATGGCGGGCCGGCTCTATGCCTCGTGAACTGGTCACTCGGCCTGACACCCGAGGGGAACATCTTTAAGGGACGGCTGGGAGCGGTGGAGAACGTGGCCCTCAATGTGATCGATCTCGAAGGACCGCGACTCCTCGCCTACAACGACCTCGGTCATATACCGGAAGGTCTTCCGCGGCTCAGGCTGCCCTTCTTCGACTAGCCGCGAGTGCTGGAGACCAGATCCCTCCAGATCGCCTCCGGCCATTCGGGGGTGGTTTGCAACGAGTAGTACCCCACCCGCTGCAGCCGATCGCCATAGCGATCGCGAATGGCCTGACCCAGCGAGTCGAAAGGTGCCACGACAGCCACCTCGTTGAGCATCTCGTCGGTAATGAGGCTTCCCATCTCGGCCCACTCGCCCCGTCGCGCCAGTGACGAGAGCCGTTCGCCGATATCCCACCCATGAGTCTCCAGGACCGGGAGGTAGTCCGGGGTTGAGGCGTAGAACGCGATCTGAGATCTGACCGCCGCCTTGCCCGCTTCGATCTCCGCCTCGTTCTGGCCGGTGACGATCATCACTGTCGAGATACGGTCGACATCCGATAGGTCCCGGCCGGCCGCCTTGGCCCCCTCGCTCATTCTCGGGATTACAACCTCGTCCAGGTACCTGACGGTGTGGAAGGGATGTACGTGGAATCCCTGACAGACCTCACCGGCAAGGCGGGCCATGTAGGGCCCGACTCCGGCAATCGCCACCGGAATGTCGGGATGGTCGATCGGACCCGGATTGAAGAATGGAGTCATGAGGCTGAACTTGTAGAAATCCCCCTCATACTTGAGGGGGGCACCTGTCTGGAACGTGTTCCAAATCGCTCTCAGGGCGGCGATGTAATCCCTCATCCGCGGGCCCGGGGATACCCACTCCCCCGAGAATCGGCGCACGATATGGGCCTTGACCTGGGTGCCGAGGCCGAGAATCATCTTCCCCCCAGATGCTGCCGCCAGGTCCCAGGCGATTTGAGCCATCGTCATCGGGGAGCGTGGGAAGGCGACCGCGATGGCAGTGCCGAGGGTCAACTCCGGGGCGGCCTGAGATGCCAAGACAAGAGGAAAAAAAGGCTCATGGCTGGTCTCGGCCGTGAAGAAGCCGTCGTAGCTGAGGCGAGCGGCTCTCACCGCGTTAGTGGCAGCGTCGGGAAGGCCGGCGTTGGGATCGAAATAGAAGTCGACTTTCATCGGCGGCATTGTGGCTCAAGCAGCGGGAGTTAGGCTCGCGCCGCCATGGAGAAGAAAGCCGGCGGTCGTCGGGTACTGAAGCTGCTCACGACGGCCGCCGGCTTGGCCGCCTTGCTGTGGGCGCTGCGGGATCGACTGATTTCGATCCCGGCCGAGCGAGAGGAAACACCGCCATCTTTCCGGGCCACCAACGGCCAGCGCCCGGATCCACCCTCGAGTTAGAACGACCTCATTTGGTAGGTCTCTGAGCGACCACCCACGATCAGGCGGCCGAGGATGAGGAAGATCAGACTGGCCGCCACCATACCCAAGAGCAGCGCCGGCAACCCGTCGGGCCCGGAGCCAACGAGCGGAACCAATTCGGTCGCCCCGCGGTAAAGCCACAGCGCCAGTCCTGCGCCGACGATCCAAGCGAGCAGACCGGCGGGATTGATGAATCCGTAGTCACCGTGCCAGCGGAAGAGGTCGTCCGAGGAATAACCCCCCGGTCGAACCAGATAGGCATCGACGACGATCACCGCCATTGCCGGTCCCACGACCACAGCAGCCAAGTCGGCTGCCTCTCTCAAGGCGGCCCGATCGAGAAAAGCCGCCCCGGCGCCGGCCGCCAGCGCCGACATGACGAGCCAGAACCTGGTCGGGACGACCTCGGTCACCGTCTGCATCGACATCGCCGAGGCCGCCACGAGCCCTCCGGTCCCATCGACCTCCATGAAGGGAACCCACAGGATCAAGAGAGCTGACCCGATCAACCCCGCTCCGAGCCCGGACATGTTGGAGAGGTCCGCCCCGACCCGCTGGCCGAGGGCTGCTCCCGCCAGGATGAATGCCAGGGCCCCGATCGCGAAGCCAAAGCCGAGACCTGTGGCAGTGTCGTCCTCTCGCTGGCCATAACCACCCAAGTCCGCTCCCACCGCGGCCCAGAGAACCGAAAGCGCCAGGATGCCGTCGAGACCTCCGACAAAGCTTTGGTTACCCGGCACTGCCTCAGTGGGATCAGATCCCTCGAGCACTCGCCAGACCACGACGAGCATCAGTGCGAGGACGATCCAAAAGAGGCGGCGACGTACCAGCACAACCGTCCAAGCGAGGCCATTGACAAAGAAGAGCGCAGCGAGAACCGCCAGGGCGGCCGGAACCGCGTACTGCGGCACCTCCAGGTTGAGAGCAAGCAGGGCCGACTCGACCCAATCGGAGGCGATCTGGATCACCAGTGCCGCCCAACCCAACGTCAGGACAAGCCGGAGCAGGTTGAACACGAGGGCGCCGAGGCTTCCGAATGGCGCCCGGGCCAGGTAAGCGCCGGGGGCGCCGCTGGCGGCCGCTTGGCGTCCGAGCAGGCCGATCAGTCCGGCTCCGATAATTGCTCCGAGCGGGGCGGCAATGATCAACTGTCCAAACCCCAGACCCGATCCGGCTAATTCTGCTCCCACCAGCAGGGCGGGAATCCCTGCGACGAAGAGTGCCATCACCGAAGACAGATCGGCGGAGTCGAGTCGGGCGTCGCGGAATCCAATTGGGCCGACGGCCCACCCTTTGCGAACCTCCGTCATCGGAGGGCGAGTGTATGCCCGGCCAACCCGTCTCGAAAGCCGGTCCTAGGGGAGCTTCAGCATCCTGCCGTTTTGAGAACCGGGTAAGGGTTCACGGACAGTCCGTCATCTGGATGCATTTCAAAATGCAGATGCGGGTTGGCCCCGATGGCGTTTCCGCTGTCGCCCACGGCGCCGATGGGAGTCCCGGCGGTGACGTACTGGGACTCAATGGCGCTATCGAGATGCGATCCGATGTAGGTCACTCCATCGTCGCCATAGAGTCGGAATTGGAGACCACCCACCGGCCCGTTTTTGACCTGAAGGGCCCCCGACACGGGTGCCACCACCGGGGTTCCGCGGTCGGCAAAAAGGTCGTTGCCTTCATGGAAGCGTCCTCCCGAGCGAGGAAATCCCCAGTCGTTGTAGAACACCGCCCCCGGCACCGGGCACACCCAGGCCGACACCCCACCGGGAATGGTGAGCTCTTGACCGACGCGAATGAGGTTGGGATCGGCGAGGCCATTGGTGGTCACCAACTGCGACACCGACGTCCCATAGCTCGCCGCAACCGAGTTGAGGCTTTCGCCTGCGGCCACGACATGGACGGCGCTGCTCGTCGGAGAAACCGCCACCTCGGGGGCTGCCGGTCCGGCCAGTCGGAGGGTGGTGCCCGCATAGATGAGTGCGGGATCGGTGATGCCGTTGACGGCGGCCAAGGTCTCCGGGGCGATTCCGTAACGGGAAGCGATCCCGGCGAGGGTCTCGCCGGCGACGACGGTATGCGACTCGATGCTCTGTGGTGCGGGAGTGGCTTCGGCTGCCCCGACAGCGGGAACGGCTAATTCTTGGCCGATGCGAAGGAGGTCGGGATCGGCGAGCTGATTGGTCTCGACCAGAGCTGTGACCGTGGTGTCGAATTGGGCGGCGATATCGGCCAGGGTGTCGCCGGGAGCGACGACGTATAGGGCTTTTCCTGCCCCTCCCTGCGTTCCGGGGATCACGAGGACTTGTCCGACCCGGATCAGGTCTGGATCGTCGATGCCGTTGGCGTTGGCGATTTCGGTGACCGATACGCCATGGGCGCGGGCGATGTCACCCAAGGTGTCTCCGCTTTGGACGACATAATCGGCGCTGGCGGCCGCCACGGTCAACGCCACGATCAAAGCCGAGGCCAGAACACGATGTCTTCGAACTTTGGGCTCGGCGTCCAAGACGCCCTCCTGTTCCGGCCCCTGCCTCGCCCGAACAGGCGACACACGATAGCCGCCGCTTTCTGCGAACCCAGGGTTCGCAGATGGGTTCTGCCTATCTCCCAGCCCACAGAACGATCAGGCGGCAATGGCATTCCGTAGTTGCTCGATAACGAACTCCGGCCTTTTGTTGAAGTCCTCCCAGGTGAATCGAAAGATTCTCCAGTTGTGAGATAGCGACAGATTGTCTCGATTTCGGTCGTTCTGGAAGTCGGCAACTCGAGTGTGCCACCGACGACCGTCGCATTCGCAACCGACGCAAACATGAGGCCAGGCGAAGTCGATCCGTCGATTCGGGTCCCAAGGCGCCGGATATTGCCAGAACGGCCGTGGGAGCCCTCCTCGTTCAAAGACCCGAAAGCCAAGCCTCTCAAGTCGCGACGCCGTGATCAATTCGTCGCCAACTCTTTCCTCGAGCAACTTTCTCATGACACCGCACCCGTCACGTCCCCGTCGGGCAGCCTGATTGAAGACGCGCTCGACCTCTTCAACTTGAACAATCTTTCGCGCCAGGGAGTCATCGAGAGCTAGCGCCATGGCATTCGGATGGATGACTGCTGGCAGGTCGTTCAGCGTCCGGGCAGGGGTCGTTGTCCACATAGATTCGATGAGCTGACGATGCTCATCGACCAAGTCAAGAGTTCGATGAATCCTCACTCCCGGAAAGTCGTGAGTGGTTCGGGCGTGAACCGTGACGACTGACATTCCGCGGGGAAGATAAGGAATGCCATGGATCTCTGCGGCTGACTCGTGGGAAACGGTCGGATTGCCCGGAAGGATTGAAGTTGCGGCTCGTAACAAGTCCTTGTGTCCGCCTGTAATCCCATTCACTCGGTAGAGACCTCGGCCGGCCGCGACCCACAGTCCGGTATCTACTCGATGTTTGATCGCTGACTTTGAAAACCCCAGCGCCTCAACCTGGTTATGCCCGAGATAACCCGCCTGAATTGAGGCGAAGCGCGCCACTTCGTAGTCGTTCCTCATATTCGGAACATGCCAGAACGAGCCGCGCGTTTCTAGGGGTCCGTTCTGTGGGCTCGTGGATAGGTACAGGCGCCCTGTGAACCCAGGGTTCGCTTTACGACCGGGAGGTGAGGTAATCGAGGCGAACCTCGCCGCCCTCTAGCAGGGAGCGGTGGAACTCCTTCTGGTCGAACGCCGAGCCCTGCTTCCGCTTAGCCTCCTCGCGCAGGCCGAGGATCACCCTTTCTCCCACCTTGTAGGCGATGGCCTGCCCCGGCCACCCGAGGTAGCGCTTGGCTTCCGACTCGGACACGTCGCGGGGCTGGCCGGCCACCTCGTGAAGAATCTCCACCGCCGTGGCGTAGTCCCAGGAACCGCCGGGATTGACCAGCGAGTCGTCGGGCAATTCGAGCCCGAGATGGCACCCGATGTCGATCACGACCCGACACGCCCGTAATTGCTGGGCGCTGTAGTGGCCCAGCCGGTACTCGGGCTTTTCGAAGTACCCAAGCTCGTCCATCAGCCGCTCCGTATAAAGAGCCCAGCCCTCGCCGTAACCCGAATACCAGATCAACAACCGATGAGCCCGGGTGAGGTTCTCCTGCTGGGCCATCGAGGTGCCCACTTGCAGGTGATGGCCGGGAAACCCCTCGTGATAGGCGGTGGACACCTCGCCCCAGAGTGGAATCTGCTGACGCTCGCCGAAGGAATACCAGATCCCCCCGGGACGGCTAAAGTCCTCGCTCGGCTGCAAGTAGTAGGCCCCGAGGGCGGCTCCCGGGGGAACCAGATTCACGGTGACCTGTTTGATCTGGTCGGGCACCACGAAGTGCGCTCCGTCGAGGTGGCGTAAGGCCTGGTCCTGGCGCTCTTGGATGAACTCGGCGAACTCCGCCTGACTAGAAGC
>JAICGW010000093.1 GCA_025922945.1 Acidimicrobiia bacterium
AAGCCACTGACGATCTTGACGCCTTCCGTCCCGGCCCCCCGCGATTGGCCGACCTTCTCGTTTTCGCGATTTCCCTGCTGGTGGTGGTAGTCGTCGACATGGCGCTGGCACCGCATTTCGAGGCGGATGCGAGCGCTCTCGCCTGTCGGCCTCCTGCCTGCGTCGTAATTCCCATTTTCTGATTTGTCGCTCTGCGGCAAGTAGGAAGCTGTGATCTGAGTTCAAGATCCAGACTCACCCGACGAGCGAGCGGCGCATCGATGTGCACGTGAGTCGCACGTCTAGCGTGAGGTTGGGATGGTTGAGGAGACCTTTGCCTTCGATTGGATGGGCCTGACACTGGTGGGGACGCTCCACTCGCCTGATTCGAATGCCCCTCATCCAATTGTGGTGATGGTCCAGGGTTCGGGTCCATCAGACCGGTCGGCGGATGGCTACTTCCCTCCTATCCGGGAAGCTTTCTTGGCCAGGGGAATCGGCACATTCGCTTTCGACAAGCCAGGTTGTGGGGACTCTTCGGGTGATTGGCGGGACCACGGTCTGAACGACCGCGCCGACCAGGTGATTGCGGCCCTGACCTCTCTTCGTCAACACCCAATGGTGAAGACTGACTCCATCGGTGTGTGGGGGCACAGTCAGGGTGGATGGCTGGTACAGATGCTGGCCGCTCGGCTTTATGCCCTGCCGTTCGCAATCGCCAACTCCGGTCCCTCCATAGATCTTCCATCCCAGGACCTGTACGGGTGTGAACACTCGATGCGAGCCGACGGACACCCTGAGGCCGACATCGATCTCGCCCTTGGGTTTGTGGCCGACATCCATGAAGCAGCCAGGCAAGGACTCTCCTTCCAGGCCGTTCAAACTCGCCTTCTTGAACCAGCGCGAGTCCAGTCGTGGTACGGCTATCTGACAGTCGACGACGAAGATGACTGGAGGCTCGTATCCAGATTCGTCACCGAGGGTTATGAACCACTCGAAGCCCTCAAACAGATTCGATGCCCCTACCTCGCCGTTTACGGAGGCCAGGATGTGCTCCTACCCGCGTGGCGAAGCGCAGAGGAGACTGGTGTCGCGCTACGCCAAGCGGGGAATCAAGACTCTGCGGTGGTGGTCTTTCCCGGAGGAGACCACCGTGTGCAACAAAGTGGCACCTTCGTTCCCGGCTACCTCGACCTACTTGGCAACTGGGCGGGCACGCATGTCAGATAACCCACCACGCACCAGCTCAACCCTGAGTGGCCGGGGTGCCGGAGTTCACATCCGGCCCTGAACCCGGACTAGGTCGCTTCTTCCGACAACTCTGTCGCCACTCGCACCGCATCCTCCTTGGTCCCCTGGGTGATCTGCGCCCGATCGGTGAGCAAGGTCACCTGATTGGCGAGCACCTGGAGAAAGCCCCCATGGACTCCGATGATGGTCCTACTGCCGTCGACCCCTTCCACTTCCACCGCCGAGGTGACCAGCGACGCCAGCAACGGCTCGTGGTCGGCGAGGATGCCGATCTCCCCGTCGGGAGTGCGGGCGAGGACGAAGTTCGCCTCCCCCGTCCACACCGTGGCCTCGGGCGAAACGACGTCGACGCGAAAGGGCTTGGCCATTAGCCGGTCTTCTCGAGGTCCCTCGCCTTGGCGGCGACGTCGTCGGCATCCCCCACCATGTAGAAGGCCTGCTCGGGGTATTGGTCCATGTCGCCGGCGAGTATTGACTTGAACGAAGCGATGGTCTGCTCCCGCGGGGTATAGACCCCGGCCTGGCCGGTGAATTGCTCGGCTACGAACATCGGCTGGGCGAAGAAGCGCTGGATCCGGCGGGCCCGATTGACAGTGAGCTTGTCCTCTTCCGATAGCTCGTCCATCCCCAAGATGGCGATGATGTCGGTGAGGTCCTTGTAGCGCTGGAGAATCCGCTGCACTTCGACGGCCGTCTCGTAGTGCTCGTCGCCCACGATCTGGGGGTCGAGAGCACGGCTCGTCGAGTCCAGCGGGTCAACGGCGGGATAGATGCCGAGAGCGGTGAGGGGTCGGGAGAGGACCGTGGTCGCATCGAGGTGGGCGAAGGCCGTATGCGGAGCCGGGTCGGTGATGTCGTCGGCGGGGACATATATGGCCTGGAGGGAAGTGATCGATCGCCCCTTCAGCGATGTGATCCGCTCTTGGAGCACACCCATCTCGCCCGCCAGAGTGGGTTGGTAGCCCACGGCCGACGGCATCCTTCCCAGGAGGGTGGAGACCTCCGATCCTGCCTGCGTGAACCGGAAGATGTTGTCGATGAACAAGAGCACGTCTTGGCGTTGCTCGTCGCGGAAGTACTCGGCGATGGTCAGCGCTGACAACGCCACTCGGAGCCGTACTCCCGGAGGTTCGTCCATCTGACCGAACACCAGAGCGGCCTTCTCGATCACGCCCGACTCCGTCATCTCCAGCCAGAGGTCATTGCCCTCGCGAGTCCGCTCGCCGACGCCGGCGAATACCGAAACACCGCCGTGCTGTTGGGCGACGCGCCGGATCATCTCCTGGATGAGGACGGTCTTTCCTACTCCGGCCCCACCGAAGAGTCCGATCTTTCCCCCCTGCAGATAGGGGCAAATGAGATCGAGGACCTTGATGCCTGTCTCGAAGATCTCCTTCTGGGGTTCCACGTCCTCGAACAGCGGCGCCTGGCGATGGATCGGCCATCGCGGCTCCCCAAATTTCTGGTCGGGAGCGTCAAGGGCATCGCCCCACATGTTGAAGATGTGGCCCAGGGTTTGATCACCCACGGGAACCGTGATGGGCTCGCCGAGGTTGCGCACCTCGGCCCCTCGCACGAGGCCGTCTGTCGGTGCCATGGCGATGGCCCGAATCGTGTTGCGCCCCAGATGCTGGGCGGTCTCAGCCTTTACCGTTTTCTTCTCCCCGGCGACCTCTAGGTCCACCTCGAGGGCGTGCAGAACCTCGGGCAGGTCGTCGGGGGCAAATTCGACGTCAACCACCGGTCCCGCCACTCTGACGATTCGTCCAACTGATCGAACTTCAGCCACTTCCAACTCCTATCTGGCGATTCGAGCGCGCGAAGCCGCTTGGGCCTCTGCCCCGCCCACGATCTCGGAGATCTCGGTCGTGATCTCAGCCTGCCTCGCCCGGTTAGCCGAGACGGTCAGGATCCGGACCAACTCGTCGGCGTTGTCGGTGGCTGCCTTCATCGCCCGCCTCCGGGCCGAATGCTCCGAAGCCGAGGCTTCGAGCAGCATGTTGAAGACGATCGCCTCGACATACCGGGGAAGCAATCGATTAAGGATTTCATCGGGCGCCGGCTCGTACTCGTAAGAGGCACTCGTCACCGGCGCCCCCTCCGGCGGCTCGATCGGAAGCAGGTCGTAACGCGTCGGAACTTGCGTCATCGCTGACTGGAACCGCGTGTAGAACGCCTCCACCGCGTCGATGTCACCCGAAGCGAAGGATCCCATGACGGCATCGGCGATCGCCCGGGCATCTCCATAGCCGGGCGTATCGGTGACGCCGAGGAATGAGCGCTCGAGGCGGTAACCGCGATAGCGGTAGTAACCCTGTGCTTTCTTGCCAACGGCAAAGATGCGAATGTCCTTGCCCTCCCGGCGCAGGTCGATGATCCGCTGCTCGGCCATGCGGATGATGGTCGAGGCGTACGCGCCAGCCAATCCCCGGTCGGAGGAAACGACCAGGACGCCCACCCGTTTCACTTCTCTTTGGGCTAGAAGCAGGTGATCGCTTCCGGCCCTGGCCACTCCCAGGTTTTGGATCACCTCGATCAGCTTGGCGGTGTACGGCTTCGATGCCAGAACCCGCGCGCTGGCCTTCGGGATCCGCGCGGCGGCAATCAGCTCCATGGCGCGCGTGATTTTCTGCGTCGCCTGGACGCTGCGAATTCGCCTGCGCGTGTCACGAAGTTCAGCGCTCGCCAATGGTTATTCCCCGCTTCGGACCTGGAATCCGGAGGCGAACTCCGAGATCGCCGTCTTGAGACGGTCCTCGTCTCCGAGATTTCCGGTGGCATCGATCTGATCGAGCAGGTCGCCATAACGCTCTTCGACGAAGAGCCGCAGCCCCGATTCGAAGTTGCGAACCTCCTCCACCGGGACCTTGTCCATGTATCCGTTGGTCACGGCATAAATAGACAGGATCTGCTGGGCCACGGGCACCGGAGCAAACTGACCCTGCTTCAACACCTCGACGACTCGCCGGCCCCGCTCCAGCTGAGCCAATGAGGTGGCGTCGAGCTCCGATCCAAACTCTGCAAAGGCTGCCAGTTCCCGGAACTGGGCGAGGTTGAGTCTGAGGGGACCCGCGATCTGCCGCATGGCCCGCACCTGCGCGTTTCCTCCCACTCTCGAGACGGAGATCCCGGCATTGATGGCCGGCCGGATCCCCTGGTAGAAGAGGTCCGTTTCGAGGAAGCACTGGCCATCAGTGATGGAGATGACGTTGGTGGGGATATAGGCAGAAACATCGTTTGCCTTGGTCTCGATCACTGGAAGCCCCGTCAGCGATCCCCCACCCAGCTCCTCAGAGAGCTTGGCGCAGCGTTCGAGCAACCGGCTGTGGAGGTAGAAGACATCGCCGGGATAGGCCTCCCTTCCCGGGGGCCGACGGAGGAGAAGCGAGATCTCGCGGTAGGCGACAGCCTGCTTGGAGAGGTCGTCGAACATGATCAGGGCGTGCTCGCCCTTGTACATCCAATATTGGCCGATCGCCGATCCCGAATAGGGAGCGTACATTTGCAAGGCGGCGGCATCGGAGGCAGAGGCGTGGACAATCACCGTGTACTCCATCGCCCCCGCCCGCGTGAGCGCGTCGACCACTTCTGCCACCGTCGATGCCTTTTGCCCGATCGCGACGTAGACGCACTTGACGGCCTTGTCGGTCCCCCAGTTGTGCCGCTGGTTGATGATCGTGTCGACGAGGATCGCGGTCTTGCCGGTTTGCCGGTCGCCGATGATCAACTGTCGCTGACCGCGACCGATGGGGGTCATCGAATCGATCGCCTTGATGCCAGTCTGCAGCGGTTCCTTTACCGGTTGCCGCTCAACTACCGAGGGCGCCTGCACTTCGAGCAGGCGCCGCTCTTCCGTTTCGATCGGGCCTTTCCCGTCGATGGGGTTGCCGAGTGGGTCGATCACCCGTCCAAGCAAGGCATCGCCGACCGGGACCGACAACACGTTTCCGGTCTGCTTGACGCTCGCCCCTTCTTCGATATGGGAGGCCTCGCCCATCAGCACCACTCCGAGATCGTCCTCGTCGATGTTGAGCGCCACCCCGAGCAGCCCGCCCGGAAATTCGAGCAACTCGGAGGCCATCACGTTGGGAAGACCTTTCACCCGCGCCACCCCGTCTGCAATCGAGGTTACGTAGCCAACCGTCTCCTGCTCGAGGCTCGGTTGCCAGTCCGCCAGGCGCTGGCGCAACGAGGCGGTGATGTCTTCAGGAGTGATTGTCAGTTCGGCCATTTCGTCACCTCAACCAGTTTTCAGCGTCTGGCGGAGGGCAGAAAGCCGTCGCGCCACTGATCCGTCGATCACCACGTCTCCCACCTGCGCCACCACTCCTCCAATCACGCTGGGATCAACGATCGTCTTCACCTCGAGCTTCTTCCCCGTTGCTTTGGATAAAGCGGCCGCCAGCCTGTCGACCGTGGACGAATCAAGTGGGACCGCCGACCGAATTTCGGCGACCGCGCGGGAGCGGGAAGCAGCCGCCCTCTCGATAAAGGCTTCGACAATGTCGGTGAATTCGGAAGCCCGTCCCTGGCCGATGATGAAGGAGACCAGATTTCTCACGAGATCCGAAGCGCGGCCGCCAAGCAGATCGTCGATGATGCTTTGCTTGCGATCCATTGGCAGCTGGGGATTGGTCAGAGCATCGCGCAGTTCGGACGAATCGGTCAGCGCCCGGGAAATGGCGAAGAGGTCGCGCTCGGTCGCTTCCAGTGCACCCTCGGCCGAGGCCAGCTCGAAGAGCGCTTGCGCGTATCCCTCGGTTCGGTTCGCCACCTATCCGCGCTCCAACTCGGCGATGTACTGATCGACGAGACCGAGCTGGGCCTCGCGGTCGAGGTTCTTTCCCACTACCCGCTCGGCCAGGTCGATGGAGAGATTCGCCACCTCCCGCCGGGCCTCACCCATAGCGCGGGACTTCTCTTGGGCGGCTTCCTCCCGTGCCTTGCTGACGATGCCCTCGGCTTCGGCCTGGGCGCGGGCAATCATGTCAGCCTTCATGGCCTCGGCGGCCTTGCGCGCCTCCTCGATGAGGTCGTTGCCTTTGCTGCGGGCATCGGCAATTTGTTGCTCGTAATCCTTCCGCAGGTTTTCGGCCTCGTTCTTGGCCCGCTCGGCGTCTTCCAGCTTCCCCGTGATCGCCTTCTGCCGGGCCTCAAGGGTGCGGTTGATGGCAGGCATGGCCCATTTCCACACAAAGAAGAAAACGATGAGAAATGCGACGATGCCAGCGATCAGCTCGTTGGTCTCGGGCAGCACCAAGGAAACGTTGGAGCTGGGTTCGGCCTCTTCCTGGGCCAGGATGGCCATCCACAAACGCGTTGACACTGACGACCTCCTAGGCGATGAAGAACAGAACGAAGCCGATTAGAGCCAGCGCCTCGGTAAGGGCGATGCCGAGGAACATCGTTGCCCGGATCGTCCCCGTCATCTCCGGCTGCCGCGCCATGGCGGTTATGGCATTACCGGCGACGATGCCGATACCGATACCCGGTCCCACCGCCCCCAATCCATAGCCAATCAAGGCGATCGCTCCCTTGAGTAGCTCGATATTGCCTTCCATCGATTCCTCCTTAGTGCGCTGGATGTATGGATGTTTGGATGTAGACCGCGGTGAGGAGAGTGAAGATGTACGCCTGGAGAACACCTACCAGCAACTCGAATACGAACATCAAGAGGCCGAAGGCGAACCAGACAACGCCGATGCCCGCCTTCGGCCCGATCTCACCCACCGCCAAAACAAACGCGATACCCGAACCCAACAGGAGCGACAGCATCAGGTGGCCGGCAACCAGATTGGCGAAAAGCCGGACCGCGAGCGTGATCGGTCGCAAGATGAAGGTGGAGACGATTTCGATCAGCCCGACCAGCCAACGAAGGCCGATGGGAACGGCCTTCGGCCAAGCGGTATCGGTCAGATAGCGAATCCCATTCTTCTTGAAACCGACGAAGACGAAGATCACGTAGGTGATGAGCGAGAGGAAGGCGGGCAACGCCATCCGCGAGGTGATGGGGAAGTTGATCAGGGGTGCCAGCTCGAAGAGATTGCCAACCAGGATCAGCATGAAGATCGAGAGCAGATAGGGCGTATACCTGACACCTTCGGGACCGATGATGTCCCGGGCGATTCCATCCCGCACGAACTCCACCAGGCTCTGAATTGCTGCCTCGAACTTGGTGGGTACGAGCCGGTTCCGTCGCAAACCGAAATAGAGCAGACCGATGACTACGGCGGCGGCGAGGAAGATCAGGAACGAGGTACGGGTGAAGTTGACGGGGCCGACGCTGAACCAGGGCTCTTTGTATTCGAAGAGAATGTTGACATTCTCCGGAGCGCAGATGACCTCGTTCTCGACATCGCACTCATGGTGCTCGACTGCCCAAAGCAGTGTCGTCAGCCTGCCCAATCCAGGTTCCTTTCTCGTCCCCGCATCACCGCGATCGCTTCCAGCGTGACCAGCACCAGATAGCAGACCACAGCCGAGATTCCGAACGCCACCCTGTCGATCTCGACAAAGCGCACCACCAACAGCATCGTTCCGGCGATGAGGGCCATACGAAGAACGAAGCCGACCAGGGCGGCGGCATGATACATAGTGAGGGAGTGGCGAATCGCCAGGCTGAGGACCTTCCCGGCCAGGTAGAAGTTGATCACCACCACCGCCAGACCCAGGGCCGAGGCGACGGCTCCGTCGCTTCCCGCCAGGAGCCAGCCCAGGCCAAGAACCGGCAGTACCAGGAACACCGCTCGCCCGATTATGTGGCGTGCCATGATCGCCTCTACCGGTACCGCAGCGGAGGGTGGGGCTGGCTTCATGGCCGCCGCCGTTCGATGGAGTCGATGGTCTTTGACTGCTTCCACATCGTCATGAAGCCGGCATAGGAGCCAGCGACGATTCCCCCCACCACCAGCCAGGGGCGGGTGTCGAGCCAGAGGTCGGCGAGATAGCCGAGCAGCGTGCCGGAGAGGATCGAGCCCAAGAAGGCTCCCGACATGGCCCACCCATTGGCCGAGTCGTTGCTCTCCTGCTTCCTCGTTGGTGGGCGGCTGTCCATGTCGCTCATCTTGTGAATCTTTTCACAAACCCTAGCAGCTTCCCCAGGGTCGCAATGGTGGTACAGCAACGGTTCCGGCCCACAGACTGAGGCGCGATCTCAAACGTGACCGGAAAAGTCGGACGGGTAAGGGGGAAAACTTTGGGCCAAATCTCGGACGCGCTTTTCCAACACCGAGAGCTCCGCCTCGTCCTCGCCCGCCCGGAGGGCCTGAGCGATGAGGCTGGCGATCTCCTCCGCCTCCCCCTCCCCCATTCCCATCGTGGTCATCGCCGGGGTTCCGATCCTCAGCCCCGAGGAGCGATAAGGGGGGCGCGGATCGTTGGGAATGGTGTTGAAGTTGAGAGTGATGCCGACCCGATTGAGCCGGCCGGCAGCCTCCTTCCCGGTCAGCTCTTCGTCGACTGAGCGGAGGTCGATCAAGAAGAGATGGTTGTCGGTGCCTCCCGACACCACCCTGACCCCTTCTTCCTGTATCTGGCGCGCCATCGCCTGGGCATTGCGCACGATTTGATGGGCGTATTCAGCGAAGGCTGGGGTAGATGCTTCCTGGAAGCAAACGGCCTTGGCGGCGATCTGGCTCATGATCGGTCCGCCCTGAGCATTGGGGAAGACCGCCTTATCGATGTCGGCTGCGAATTTCGACTTGGCGAGGATCATGCCGCCGCGGGGCCCGCGCAAGGC
>JAICGW010000094.1 GCA_025922945.1 Acidimicrobiia bacterium
CAAGGATCGCGAGATCCTGATGCTCTTCGCCTGGGAGGACATACCGCGCGACACCATCGCCGAGATCATGGGCATGACCCGTGCGGCCGTTGACCAAAGAATTCATCGCTCATATCAGAGGTTGGCTCGAAGCCTCGAGCCCTTGATGGAAACCCGCGCAATCAACTCCCCTCCGATTGCCAGAAAGGGAGGAACATGACGCTCGACCAAATCGATCGCGTGGTTCGGCAGGCCAACCCGGTCCCGGACCTGTCTGCGCTCGAACCGTTTGATGCGTCTGTCCTCGATCAGCAAAGGAGGACGGAGATGCAGACCCACGATCGGGTCATAGTTGACGACGAAGGTGACGAGCCCAAACGAGGCCGGAACCTTCTCATCGGGATCGCGGCGGCGGCAGCGATCATCATTGGCGCGCTGCTGTTGTTGCCGCCCCTAACGAGTGATGCCCCCGTGGCGGACCAGCCGTCGACGACGTCGGCTGTCGAGACCGCTACCGCCTTTGTCGAGGCTTACAAGGTGAACTTCGACATCGACCGCGCGTTCGGCTATTTGGCCGCCGATGCCGAAGGAGTCGGTCTCATCGAAGAGGAGCGCCTTCTCGCCAGGCTCCTGCAGGCGATCGGGAACAAGACGACCGTTATTTCGTGTGATGAGCTGAGTGCCTCGCCGACAGGATCGCTTGTGAGTTGCAGTTTTGCGTATCACTCGCTCCGCTCCGATGAGATGGGTATGGGACCGTACGGCGGCGGGTCTTATGAGCTGACCGTTCTCGACCAGAAGATCACATCGGTCGAGGAGAAGTTTCCGCCCAACTTTTTCAGCAACCCAAATGGGTTCTCAGAACAGATATGGGTGCCCTTCGCCGTTTGGATCGGAGCGACGTACCCCGAGGACGGCGTCATCATGTATGCCGACTGGCCAAACGTCCATAGTTGGGCAACCACCGAGCAGTCGATCACCCTCTGGGAGCAGCGCAGTCGAGAATACGTCGAAGTTGTACTGCAGCGCAGAGCCGATGCTGTCGACGTCGCCACCTCGTTTATCGAGGCATTCTTCGGCTTCGATGTGGACCTGGCAGCCACCTACTTGGCACCCGACGCCGATCTCACGAATTTCGAGCGGGACGGAGCGAGTTGGCAAATGAACAACCGCTTGATGCAGGCTTGGGGGTGGAAGGTGTTCCTCGAATCATGTGAGGCGACCGGAGCGGAGGTGATCGCGGTCAGCTGCCCCTTTGCCATACATACCCTTCACTCGGATGAAATGGACCTGGAGCCTTTTGGTGATAACACGTTCGACATCGCCGTTGAGGAAGGACAGATCGTTTCCGCGGCATGGCAGTTGGCCCACATGACAAACGGGTTCAACACTCAGGTCTGGAGGCCATTCACACAGTGGATGGCACAGAATCACCCCGAGGACGGACCTGTCATGTTTACGGATTGGCCGATGGCCAATAACGAAGCGGTCACCGAGGAATCGATTGCTCTCTGGGAGCAACGCAGCCGAGAATACGCGGATTTCGTCGGCGGCTGACCGGCCACCTTTCGGACTTCTGTGGGCTGGTAGGGCTGCTGTACAGCCCTACCAGCCCTGGGTTCGCGATTAGCGGGTGTCGAGTTCGTTGACCTTTGCCACCCGACGCCGGTGGCGTTCCTCATGGCTGAAGGTGGCGTTCAGGAAGGCCGCAACAACTTCAACCGCCACATGTGTCCCGACTACGCGCGCTCCCAAGCAGAGAACATTGACGTCGTCGTGCTCGACCATCTGATGGGCGGTGTAGGTCTCGTGAGCGACCGCGGCACGAATGCCGCGGAGCTTGTTCGCGGCCACGCACGCCCCAGCCCCTGAGCCACAGATGATGATGGCCCGATCAGCCCTTCCTTCGAGAACTGCCCGGCCCGCTGCGGCCGACACGTCGGGATAGTCGACCGGATCGGAGGTGTGGGTGCCTAAATCGAGAGCGGAATGACCCAGCTCCACGACTGCTTCGACCACGATCCCCTTCAAAGCGAGACCGGCATGGTCGGAGGCAACAGCCACTCGCATGAATTCACGCTATCAGGCATCTTGGGCCCCGGGCCGTAGACTTCTCCGATGCCCGAGATCATCGTCGATGGTGGTGCCGCGCTTCGTGGCACGATCGGTGTCGGCGGTGCAAAGAACGCCGCCTTGAAGGAAATGGTGGCGGCGATCTTGGTTCCCGGTCGCCATCGCCTGACCAACGTCCCCGATATCGCCGACATCACGCTGATGGCCGACCTGCTCATCCATATGGGTTGCCGTCTGCAGAGAGAAGGCGACTCGCTTTGGATCGTCACCCCGGAGCAACTTCGCCCCGAAGCGCCCCTCGAACTGGTGAGGAGAATGCGGGCGTCGATCGTCGTTCTCGGTCCCTTGTTGGCTTCCTGCGGAGAAGCGAAGGTTGCTCTGCCCGGTGGCGACGACCTGGGGGCACGACCGATCGACATGCACCTCGACGGGCTTCGCAAGATGGGGGCCGAGTTTCGTCTCGTCCACGGTGTGCTCCACGGAGAAGCCCACAACGGTCTTCGAGGAGCCGAGATCGAACTGTCCTTTCCTTCGGTTGGCGCCACCGAGAATCTGATGCTGGCCGGAGCCGTTGCCAAAGGTGAGACGTCAATCGTCAACGCCGCTCGCGAACCGGAGATCGTCGATCAGGCGAACCATCTCAACGCCATGGGTGCCTCGATCCGTGGCGCCGGCACCCCCATCGTTCACATCACAGGCACGCCTGACTTGCAGCCGGTGGAGCACAACGTCGTGCCCGATCGGCTCGAGGCGGGAACCTTCGCCATCGCTGCCGCCATCACCGGCGGTGACGTCACTGTGACCGGTTGCATCCCGAGTCATTTGCGGATGGAGCTGAGCAAGCTCGAAGACACCGGAGCGATGGTGGAGAAGGGCGAAGGGTGGCTTCGCATCGGTGGTCCCGTCCGGCCGCGGCCGGTCGATTTTGTGACACTGCCTTATCCGGGATTCCACACCGACCTCCATCCGCAGATGGTGGCTCTGCTTTCGGTGGCCGACGGCACCTCGATCGTCACCGAGAATCTTTACGACGCGCGGTTCCGATATGTCGGTGAGCTCTCCCGAATGGGGGCCGATATCTCCACCGAAGCCCAGCACGCCGTGATTCGGGGCAAAGAGGAGCTGTCGGGCTGTCCGGTGCTCGCTCCCGACATCCGGGCGGGTGCCGCTCTTGTCCTCGCCGGGTTGCGAGCTGACGGTCGCACCTACGTCGGGGATGCCCATCACATCGATCGCGGCTATCAGGATTTGGCCGGAAAACTGCAGAAACTGGGAGCGACCATCGCCCGGTCTGAGTAGGTCCCTCAGCGCCCTCCTGGTTGTGCTGGCAACCACGGCCGTTTCTCCCCCCAGCGAAGCGTTGGGGGGAGTGCCGGCGGAGCCGGCGAGGGCGGTGGTTCTCCCCGCCAGTCCCGAGGCGATATCCGGGGAGCGCGTGGTCATCACGGCCGAGCCCGGCGCGGTGATCACCGTCGGCGGCGACCAGTTTGTCGGGCCGTTGGTGCTGATCGCCTCGGACGAAGGTCTGGTACTGACCGAGACCATGTCTCCTGAGTCCTACCTGTTAGGCATCCGGGAAGTTCCCTTCGCCTGGCCAGATGAGGCCTTGAAGGCGCAGGCCGTAGCGGCTCGTACTTATCTCGCTTTCACGCTTGCGGGTGGACGGACCGCTACCGGTTCCCGTTATGGCTATGACATTTGCGCCACCACGGCGTGCCAGGTCTATGCGGGCCGGTTCGGGCTCGACACCTTCGACGGCCAGCGGTGGTCGCAGGCGGTGGCGTCCACCGTCGGTGAGATTCTGCTCTTCGACGGTCGCCCGGCCCAAGCGCTCTACAGCTCGACCGCCGGAGCCCGCACCAGGGAATCGGAGGACATCTTCCCCGGCCTCGATGTGCCATACCTTTCCGCCGTCGCGTCCGCGGCGGAGGACTCGCCATTCGTCACCTGGAGCTTCGCCATCTCCGAAGCCGAAATGACGGCCCTCCTCGCCGAAGCTCAACTGCTCCACGGTCCCATCAGGTCGGTGGGCGTCGAGCAAACCGCCGATGGTCAAGGTCCTTGGCAGGTAGTGGTCTCATCGGGCCGGGAGACAGAGCGAATCGCCAGCTACCGGTTCCGCTCCGACATCAATCGGGCAGCGGCAGCGATCATGCCCGATCGGCTCCCCGCCGAGCGACCGGACGGGCGGCGTTATCCGCAGACGGTTCTGTCGGGGACCTACACGATCGCAAGTCAACCGACCGTGGTGGACCACGGTCACTACCGGGAGCTCGGGCGAAGTTTCGTCTTCAACGGAGAAGGTTGGGGACACCAGGTAGGGATGAGCCAATTCGGCGCGCTGGCGCTGGCCGAAGGAGGAGCCGCCTACGGCGACATTCTTGCCCACTATTACGGCGGCCTGCGGCCCCAGCCCGCCGGTGGCTGGTTGCCCCCCTCCATCACCGTCGGATTGGTGGTCGAGATCCCCGAGCTCGAGCTCCTGGCGGCACAGGGCGCCAGCGTCACCGTCGACGGAGAGGAGGTAGCAAATGGTTTCGCCGCCTGGCAGTTTGCCGAGGAAGACGGCCAGGTCTCGGCGCAGGTCCCGATTGGCATCGGAACCGCCCCCACCATTACACGGGCCCGATTGCCCTACGGCATCGGCGGCCACCATCTCCGGTTCGAGACGACCGCCCCCGCCTTCCTCACGGTGCACGCCACCGTTGACGGCGCGGCAGGGGACGCGATGGATCTGGGACTGAGTAACGCAGGTTCCTACGAGATCCCCTTGTCCGACCTCATCGCCGACGGGTTGACCGATCGCTCGCAGTTCGAAGTGGTCATCGAAGCCAGGAGCCCTCACGGCGAGGCCCGCGCCCGCCTTGTCGGGGTGCCCGAGCGTCGTTGACCGTTCTGCAGGCCGTTATCCGCGTCCAACGCGGCTCTGAACCCTGGGTTCGCACAATGGGGAGGCTTTGGAATGAAAGCGGAGCGCCGTTAGGTTCTATAAGCGATGACTGAAACCGCTACCGCTACCACAGACCGTCCCGAGATCGACCTGGAAAAGCTCCAGGAAACCCTTGAGTACATCCGTCCGGCCATCCAAATGGATGGCGGTGACCTGGTTCTGCTCGGGGTCGAGGAGGGCACCGTCAATCTGCAAATGGTTGGCGCCTGCGGTGGATGCCCGATGTCGATGATGACCCTGAAGGCGGGGATCGAGCGAATCCTCACCGAGCGAGTCCCCGGGGTAGTGGCGGTCAACGCCACCTAAAGCCTCTTAGCCTGGTCCCGATGACCGGGCGCCGACGTGATCTTGCGCGACGCATCACCGAGGCCATAGAGCGGCCGTCCCCTCCGTCCGGATTGGAGTCCCGACCTTACGTCATCGGTATCACCGGGCCTCCTGGAGTCGGGAAGAGCACCCTTGTCGATCAGCTCATACGCGGCTTGCGGGAAGACGGAGCCCGTCCCGGGGTGATCGTCGTGGATCCCTCCAGCCCGGTCACCGGCGGGGCGCTGTTGGGTGATCGCATCCGCATGCAGGCTCACGCTCAGGACGAGGACGTCTTCATCCGCTCGGTGGCCAACCGTGGGCACCTCGGAGGGTTGGCGCAGGGAGTTAGTCAAGCCCTTGACCTGCTCGCGGAGGCCGGATTCTCACCCCTCATCGTCGAAACGGTTGGAGTCGGTCAGTCGGAGGTCGAGGTGGCCGAGATCGCCGAAGTCGTAGTCGTAGTGCTCCATCCCGGTTGGGGGGACGAGGTCCAAGCAGAAAAGGCGGGTCTACTCGAGATCGCCGATGTGGTCTTCATCAACAAGTCTGATCAAGGCAACGCCGAGCGGGTGGCTCGAGACCTGGCGGGCCTCGATGTTCCGGTGCTCGCCGGTTCCGCCCTGACGAAGGACGGGCTGGAAGAGTTATCGACGGCGATCAGCGACCACGTTAAGCATCCCCCCGCTCGGCGCCGAGTTCGGCCTGGGCGGCCGCCAGGCGAGCAACCTTGATCCGCGGGGGACTGCAGGAGACATAATCGAGTCCGGTCTCATGGCAGAACCTGATGGAATCGGGGTCGCCGCCGTGCTCGCCGCACACGCCCACGCTGAGCTTGGGATTGGCTTGCCTTCCCTCTCTGGTGGCGAAACTGATTAGCCGCCCCACTCCCTCGATGTCGAGGCCCTGAAACGGACTGGTCGGCAAGATTTGGCGCTCTAGATATTGGGGCAAGAACGAGGCCTCGGCATCATCGCGGCTCAGGCCGAAAGTCATCTGGGTGAGGTCGTTGGTGCCAAATGAGAAAAAGTCAGCCACTTTCGCGAGGTCGCCTGCCACCAGCGCCGCCCGCGGCAACTCGATCATCGTCCCGATCGGGATCTCGAGGGGCCGTCCGGCGCGGCGGGAGAAAGCCGCAATCTCCTCTTCGATCATGGCCCGCATCAGCCGCAGCTCCTCGGGGATGCTCACCAACGGAATCATGATTTCGAGATGGGGATCGCCACCGGCGGCGAGTCGCCGGGTCACGGCCTCGAGCGCGGCCTGAGTCTGCATCCGGTACAGGTCTTGGACAATTAATCCCAGCCGGACCCCTCGCAGACCGAGCATGGGGTTGGTCTCTTCCCAGCCCGCCACCTGCGCCGACATTTCCTGGAGATCGGCAATCGTCTGTCCGACCCGGACCCTCTGCACCATCTCCTGCTCAAGCTCGAGACGGGAAGGTAAGAACTCATGGAGAGGGGGATCGAGCAGGCGGACGATCACCGGCAACCCATCCATTGCCTCGAGCAACCCCTCGAAATCGGACACCTGCCCGGCCCTCAGCTCCTCCAAAGCCCGGCGTCGGTCGTCGCCTTCCGGAGTGAGGATGATTTTCTGTACCACGGCGATTCGTTCGCCCATGAACATGTGCTCAGTGCGGGCCAACCCAATCCCTTCGGCTCCCGCTCGCCTCGCGGCGGCGGCATCAACGGCGGTGTCGGCATTGGCTCTGACGCCGAGCGTGCGGTGTTTGTCGGCCCACTCCAAGAGCTGATCGAGTTCGGGGAGAGGCCGTGGCGGAATCAGCGTCACCGGCTCGACGAACACGGCCCCGGTGGTCCCGTCGATAGTCACCAGGTCACCGGCGGCGACCTCGCGGCCCTTGATCGTCGCCCGCTTGGAAGAAGGGTCGACGCGTAGGGCGGCGGCGCCTGTGACGGCCGGTTTGCCCATGCCCCGAGCGACCACCGCGGCATGGCTGGTCTTGCCGCCGTGCGAGGTAAGTATCCCCTGGGCGGCAGCCATCCCATGTATGTCATCCGGCGTGGTTTCCGGACGGATCAGGATGACGTCTTCGCCTGCCCTGGCGTGAGTTACCGCCGCCTCGGAGTCGAAGACCGCTTTCCCTTGTGCGGCGCCCGGGCTGGCGGCGACTCCTTTGGTGGCTGCCTTCGACAGGTCCTTGTCATCAATTCGATAACGCTCGAGCTGTTCCAACGACGCGGGCTCGACTCTTTGCACCGCGGTCCGCTCATCGATCAGGCCCTCTCTAACCATGTCAACGGCGATCCGAACCGCGGCCGGGGCGTTGCGTTTCCCGGCCCGAGTTTGCAGCATGAAGAGCCGGCCCTTTTCGATCGTGAACTCGATGTCGCACATATCGCGAAAGTGCCTCTCGAGCCCATCCATGACCGATAAGAGCTCTTCGTGGCACTGGGGATGGAGCCTGGCCAGGTCATCGAGTGTGGCGGTGTTGCGCGTGCCAGCCACTACATCTTCCCCCTGGGCGAGGGAAAGGTAATCCCCGTACGGCGCCTTCTCCCCGGTCCCCGGATCACGGGTGAAGCAGACGCCGGTGCCAGAGTCGGCCCCCAAGTCGCCGAAGACCATCATTTGCACGTTGGCAGCGGTGCCAAGGTCGTCGGGGATCTTGTTTTGGCGCCGGTATTCCTGCGCTCGTTCGTTGTTCCATGACGAGAAGACGGCCTCGATCGCTCCCCGAAGCTGATCCCGAGGGTCGTCGGGGATCGGCTCCTTGCCGGCGACGATCTGGCGAAAGCGGCGAACGGCCTGAGCGAGGTCGTTGGCGGTCAGTTCCGAATCGCTGTCGACCCCCCGGCTGGCGCGCAGGTCCGAGAGCACTTCCTGAAAGGACTTGTCGGGGATCTCGCGCACCACCTCCCCGTACATCTGAATAAAGCGACGGTGGGCGTCGTGGGCGAAGTGGGCGTCGCCCGACCACTCTGTGAGCAATGAGACAACTTCGTCGTTGATCCCGAGATTGAGGATGGTGTCCATCATCCCCGGCATCGAGAACTTGGCGCCTGATCGCACCGAGACGAGCAAGGGCACCGGTCCCCCACCGAAGCTGCGGCCGGTCGTCTCCTCGAGCCGCCCAATGGCCTTGTCCACTTCCTCCCAGAGACCGGTAGGCACTTCGCCATGCTCCATCACGTATCGGCAGGCCTCGGTGGTGATCGTGAACCCGGGCGGAACCGCCAGTCCCAATTTGGTCATCTCCGCCAAACCGGCGCCCTTGCCGCCGAGAAGATCCCGCATGCTCTTATCCCCATCGGCGAAATCGAGCACGTAACCCATCGCCGGTGAACACTAAACCGACCACCCGTGGGGCCCGTTAGGTTTCGACACCATGCCGGCGACCGTCGCCTTTTCCCATGCCACCAGCTTTTGCGGTGCGGTCTGGACCCCGATCGCCGAACAGATCGACGGCGAGTGCCTGATCTGGGATCAAATCGGTCACGGTCATGCCTCGCCCATCTCGCACCCTTTCGATTGGTGGGACTTCGGTGCCGACGTCGCCAAGAAGATCGGCAACGTCGACGGTCCCCTCATTGGCGTGGGACATTCGATGGGTGGCACCGCTCTGGTCATGGCGGAGTTAATCGCGCCGGGG
>JAICGW010000095.1 GCA_025922945.1 Acidimicrobiia bacterium
AGCGGCACCAGACGAAGCGAGTCGACGTTTTCCAACAGTGTCGCCGCCTGTCGTCCGAGGCCGAGGTTGCGCATCCCGTGGCAGGAGTTGTGGAAGGCAACCGTGGCGTCGAAGCGAGCTCCGAGATCGGTCACCCCGAGGTGATCGACCAGAAATGAGCTCAACTCCGTAACCCGCTTACTCACTGCCTGGGCGCGCGTTTGCAGTTCGGGCGAATCTTCGAAGAGATGAGGGAGGTGATGGGTGAGCATGTCGGCGCAGGATCCGGAAGGGACAACAATCGGATCATTGCCCTCAAGGTCATCGAGGGCCTTGATCGCCAAACGTCGGGTCTCCTCGAGGAGGCCGGCGTTGAACGGAGCCTGCCCGCAACACGTCTGCGATTTGGGAATCGTCACGTGACAACCGGCGCGGGTGAGAACTTCAACCGTGGCCTCGATCACCTGCGGGTAGAGGCCCTGGGCGAGACAGGTCGTGAAAAGCGAGACATTGACCATGTGTGGGTTCTAGGGACGTTAGGGGTAGCTTGTCGGCATGGCCTCCCGTGAAGCCAAAGCCGAAGATCGGGCTCGGGCGCTTCACACCCCCGTCGAATTGCGGGTGCACGGAGTCGGAGGCACCACCCCGGATGTGCTGCTCCGCCATCCTCACCCCGAACAGGTGGCCGGCGACGACACCGCCGGTTTCTATCGACGACCTGACTCCAACGACTTGGAGGCTTATGCCTGGGGCGGGATCACGTCTCGGTCGGGGACTCGGGCGCTCTGGTTGCTGCTTCTCCCTTTCGCCCTCGCCAACGCGGCCGGGTTCATGCTCGCGAGCGGAGAGGATGCTCGTTCCCGGATCGCCCGCGGTCTCGTCCGCCTTCTGGCTCTGTCGGTGACGGTGCTCGCCGTCTTGTGGGCGGGCGGGCTCGGTCTCGATCTCATCGCTTTCCAGTGTGGGGCGTCATCGGTGTGCGTAGACCGGCACTGGTGGCTGACCTTCTTCGGCAATCCCTTCTTCGCCGATCAGCCGGTGCGACGCATGGTCATTGGCCTCGTGATCCCGGTGGGGCTGATCGCCTTCTGGAGATTCGCCACTCGCTTCACCCGCACTCGCTACGAGGACGCATTCACCTCCGAGCCGGTGGAAGTAGAGCGAGGCCTGGAAGGCGACCTCGCCGCCGAAGCGACCCTGGCCGATCGCCAGTTCTGGCACTCGCCCCGCTTCGGAGCGCGGCTCGCCTCGGGACACTTCGCTGCTGCCAGTTCCGCACTCGCCGCCGCCACCGCCTACGCAATACAAAGGCTGCGAGAACAGGCCGGCCTGGACACCGGACTCGAGACCGCCCTCGTCCTGATCGCCATCCTCGTGACTATCGCGGCCACCGCCACCGTGTGGCTTTGGGGCTCGGGCCCCACGTGGGCTCTCTCCCGGGCGGGATGGCTGGTCTTGGCAGCGGTCGCCGCTTTCGGCCTCGTCCGCGATGGGCCATCCGATTCTTTGCCAGACGATCTGCCCGGGTACAGCCGCATGGCTCTCGCCACTGGCCTGGCGGCGCTAGTGGTGGCGGTGGCGCTCTTGTTGGTGATCCCGACCGAGAGCGGTCAGCGCATCAAACCGGTCGCCACCTCGGCTCTGGCGCTCTGGGCGTTGATCTCTCTTCTGGCGGGCTCGCATGTTCGCTTGGCGGACTGGCTCGGCGACCGCGCGATCGACTCGCTCGAAGAGGGACAGGCCACGATCATTTACTCCTACGGCTATGACTGGTTCTCCCTCGCGTCCCTGGCTTTGGTGGCCGGAGCGGTGTTGGGGGTCGCCATCGCCGCCTTCTGGCTTTGGACCCGGACGCGTTCGGTCGAAAACGTCGAGGCGATCGCCAAGGAGTATCCGCAAGCTCCCGCCGATCTCGAAGGGCTACGTTGGATCCGCTCGATCATCAGGGCGCGGAGCGTGGCTCGGTTGAGCGACGAAGCAGCCAGCGCCTTGGGCGTGCTCCTGGCCGTGGTGCTGGGGGGAACGCTCGCTTTCTACGGGGTGCGGGTGTTCACCACCGGTTCCCCCTTTGGATCCTTCGACCGCCTGCCCGACGGCTGGCGCAGCCTGGTTCCGGTGGCCTCCTGGGTGGGGAGCATGCTGCCGCTGGCCGGCTTGGCCGTGATGTACTCGTCGTTTCGCAACCCGGGGACCCGGCGACGCGTAGGTGTGATCTGGGACATCGTCACCTTCTGGCCTCGCTGGTACCACCCGCTGGCCCCGCCCCCCTACTCGGCTCGAGCAGTGCCCGAACTCGGGATCCGACTGCAGCGATTGACTTCCGATGGGGCGGCGGTGACCGTCTCCGCCCATTCCCAAGGATCGGTGGTGGCGGCGGCCAGCATCGCCCGGCTTCCGCTTTCGGTCCGGTCGCGGATGGCGCTCCTCACCCACGGCAGCCCCCTCCGCCGGCTGTACGGCCTCTTCTTCCCCTTCTACTTCGGACCCGATCAGCTGGCGGCGCTGGCCCGCCGGCTGGACGGTCGCTGGCTCAACCTCTTCCGTGCCACCGACGCCATCGGCGGTCCCATCGGGATCGGGGATCGACTTGTCCCCGACCCGGTATCAGCCGAGCGCAACCCCGGCGACCCACTTCCCCCGGTGCTGGGCCACACGTTTTATCAAGGCGACGCCTATGACCAGGCGATCGCCGAGCTCAGCCACGATCTGGCGACGGCGAGCTCATGATCGAAGCGGTCATGGTGGGCGCTGGCCAGCGGGGTCACCACATCTATGGGCGCTGGGCCCTGGCCAATCGAGATCGTCTCCGCTTCGTGGCGGTGGCCGACCCGAGCGCAGAACGCCGGAGGCGCTTTGGGGAAGCACATGGCATCTCTGATCGCGATCGTTACCCCGATCCATTTGCCTTGCTCGATTCGAAGCGCGCCGAGGCGGCAGTGATCGCCTCACCGGATCGAGAGCATCACACTCACGTTCTCGCCGCTCTGCGGGCGGGATACCACGTGCTGGCGGAAAAGCCGATGGCGCACACCCTCGAGTCGTGCTTCGAGATCGTCGCTGCCTCCCGGCAGTCAACCGGGACCCTCCACATCGGACATGTGCTCCGGTTCTCGCCCTTCTTTCAGGCTCTGCACGAGGTGATAGCCTCGGGACGATTAGGTGACATTGTCACGGTTGAGCACCGCGAGAACGTCGTCGCCTGGCACATGGCGCATTCATATGTGCGCGGCAACTGGTCGCAGCGGGCGACGTCACCGCCGATGGTCGTCGCCAAGGCCACCCATGACTTCGACATCCTCCATTGGAATCTCGCGTCGCCGGCGCAAACCATCTCCTCGGTGGGAAATCTCTACGAGTTCCGACCCGAGCGGGCGCCGGCCGACTCAACCGAACGGTGCACCGATCCCTGCCCCGTTGAGGACTGTCCATACGACGCTCGCCGGGTCTATCTCAATCCTGCTGTCACCGGGTGGCCGGTACACGTCATCACCGACGACTTCTCACCCGAGGGGAGGCTGCGTGCTTTGCAAGAAGGACCGTACGGACGATGCGCCTGGAAGTGCGGCTCAGATGTGGTGGACCACCAGGTCGTGAATCTCAGCTTCGAGTCGGGAGCCAGCGCCGGACTCACTGTGCACGGCCACTCCCCCGAGGAGGGCCGGACAATGCGCTACGACGGGACCCGGGCGACCCTCCGGGGTCGTTTCGGACGTCACCAGGAGCTAACGATTCACTCCCATGTCTCCGGCGAGATCGAAGAAGTGCCGATCCCACCGGTGGCAAGCGGACACGGTGGCGGCGACGCTGGAATCATCGAGGCGTTCCTCGACTCGATCGAGCATGGCAAGCCACCCGCCACCTCGGCCCGCGAGTCGATCGAGAGCCACCTCCTCGCGTTCTTGGCCGAAGAGGCGCGCCTCGAGGGAAAGGTGATCGACGTCACCACTCGCCGGCGCTTGGGCAACGACTTGAATAGCGACTTCGATACCGGCGAAGGGGACACGGCTGACGGGACATAGTCAGAAAAATGATCCTGGCGGAGCCTCCGGAGGCGGATAGCCTTAGCTTGCCCGGGGGAACCATCCATGCAGTCATTTCAAGGAAAAATGAGGTTGGCCGACAACCCGTCAGAGACGGTTGGGGTCGGAATCGAGGTTGTCGCCAACTCGCTCACGCTCATTGTGAGCGAATCGGAAGTGGGGGTCTGGCCTCTCAACCGGATCGACGTCGACGTCGAGGAGGACGGCTTTCACGTCCAGGTTGACGGGGAAGAGTTCGTTTTCGTAACGCGGCAGGCCGAGGAGTTCGCGCGGGCGGTGGGAGTCCTCGATCGCCCGATCAACGGCAACCACGGGACCGCTGCGCCCACCAAGTCCAAGCCGGCCAAAACCAAGCCTCAAAAGTCACAAAAGGCTCGCGCCAGCAACCCGGCCAAAGCGATACGGGAAGCCAAGCCGCAACGGGCAACTAAGCCGAAGAAGGTGCGCGCCCCGCGCCGACGGATCAACCTCCCGGAGATCGACTGGCGATCGTCGGATGTTCGCTGGGCGACGGCTGGACTAGTCATGGTGGCAGCTCTGGCCATCACGGCTACCCCGATCTTGGCGTTTCTGATGATGGGAGCCGGCTCGATCGGTCTCCTGGTCGGCACCGGCTCACTGGTCGACCCGATCATGGCTACCCGTCTCCCCACCGAGCTGCCACCCGCCAAGATGATCCTGGTCTCGACCCTGCTGGTGGTGGTCGGGATGACGATTCTTACCTTCATCTAACCGGCGCGTACTCCCGACGACTCGGATATGGTGGGCACGGGTGGGATAGCCCGCTGTCCCGCTCCACCCAAACGGAGGAGACAACATATGAATCGATTACGCCAGCAGTTAATTCTGCTCGCGGTGCTGGCCCTGGTATTCGCGGCCTGTGGTGACGGTGATGGCGCCGGAACCACCGCGGATGGCGGAACTGCAACAACCGGAGACGGCGGAACTGCAACAACCGGGGATGGCGGAGGCGCGGCCGATTTCACTCTCTTCGGAGCGCCTACCGGAGTCGAAGGTGAAGCCCTTCAGGGATTCATCGACGTGTACAACGAAGTAACGGGCTCCAGCATCACCTACACGGGCGTGTCCGAGTTCGAGCAGCAGCTCCGGATTCAGGTCGATGGTGGCGATCCGCCTGCCGTGGCTTTTACGCCACAGCCGGCTTCGATCTGTTCATTTGCCGATGAAGGCGTCCTGGTGTCCCTCGAAGACATGGGATTCGACATCGCCGCGATGGAGGCCAACCACTCGAAGTACTGGATGGACCTAGGTCTGTGCGAGGACGGGAATCACTACGGAATCCCGTGGTTCCCGAACTACAAGTCGATCATCTTCTATCACATACCAACCTTCGAAGAAGGTGGCTATGAGGTCCCCGAGACCTACGAAGACATGGTTGCACTCTCGGAGCAGATGGTGGCCGATGGTCAGACGCCATGGTGCTTCGGTTTCGGTAGCGGCGACGCCACCGGCTGGCCGGGTACCGACTGGATCGAGGACATCTTGCTGCGTCAGCAGGGTGCGGACGTCTACGCCCAGTGGTACAACCACGAGATTCCCTTCAACGATCCCGCCGTAGTTCAGGCTTTTGACACCTTCGGCGAGATCTTCTTTGGTGAAGGCTTCGTCCTCGGTGGACCTGAGAACGTCGCCGGGATCATCTTCGAAGACTCGCCGGGGCCGCTCTTCAGCGATCCCGCCGGCTGTGCGATGTTGAAGCAGGGTTCGTTCATCTCAAACTTCTTCACCACCGCCGCCGACTACGAGGAGGGAGAGGAATCCGAAGTCGGAGTCTTCAACTTCCCCACCATCGACGGCAACCCCGGAGCAATGGGCGGTGGCGACACCCTCATCGTCTTCGACGGCTCGCCCGAGATCGTCCAGGCAGTAAAAGACTGGATAACACCGGAATGGATGTGCACCCTCGCATCTGCATCCGGTGGGGGCATCGCCGAGCACGGCGGCCATGGGGTGACGGGAGTGGAACGGCTTCCCGGTCACAAGGACGTCGACGTCAACTGTTACGAGTCAGAGTCGGCCAAGACCTTCGCATCGGCGGTCACTGCGGCCCTGGCGGAGAACACCTTCGCCTTTGACGCCTCCGACTTGATGCCACCCGAGGTTGGCCAAGAGACTTTCTGGACCGGCATGATCGACTGGACCACGGGCGACTCCACCCAAGAGGTGGTGGACGCCATCGAGGCCAGCTGGCCTAGCTAGAACCAGTAATGGAGAACGAAAGGGGTGGCCAGCGGGCCACCCCTTTCCCGTTTTCAGGCGACAAGCTTCGCATCGTTGGGTAGGGTCGAGATCGGCAAAGAAAACTCAAGGAGGCCGGATGACAACTCCTGCCGTGGCGCCTGTCGACGAGGTTCCACCGCAACCGATATCCGAGGATCCGGGGGCCCGCAACAACTCTCTCGCCGCCTGGCTCCTAAGAATCGGGAGTGCCCTCGTGATCCCGGCGGTTCTGATTCTCTTCTTCTTCACCTTCGACTTTCTCAAGCAGGAGGACACCAACAAGCTGCTCCAGGTGGCGGTGGCGGTCGCCGTAGGGGTCGGGGGGATCTGGCTTCTCTACTGGGGCATGGACCGGGCGATCAGTGTCATGCCAGAACAAATCGGAAACGCGGTCCGCCCGTTCGCCTTCGCCGGTCCGGCCATGGTGTTGCTGGGTTTTTATCTGGTCTATCCGGCGGTCAACACCTTCATCCTCAGCTTCCAAAGCGCGGACGGTGATGAGTTCGTCGGCTTGGCGAACTTTCAAAGAATCTTTACCGAGGAGACCTATCTGATCTCGATCCGCAACAGCGTGATCTGGGTGATCTTGGTTCCGATAGTCGCAGTCGTAATCGGACTCGGCTTTGCCACCCTCTCAGACCGCCTCGGCAAGCGCAGCGAAACAGTCGCCAAATCAATGATCTTCTTGCCGATGGCGATCTCCTTCGTCGGGGCATCGGTGGTTTGGAGGTTCGTGTACAACTTCCGGCCGGAGGGCTTCGGCGAGCAGATCGGTCTCCTCAATGCCGTCAAAGTGGCCACCGGCACCGACCCGGTCGACTGGATCTCGATTCCGCTGTGGAACAACCTCTTCCTCATGGTGATCCTGATCTGGCTGCAAGTCGGATTCGCCATGGTCATCCTGTCGTCGGCCATCAAGGCTGTTCCGGTTGACGAAATCGAGGCGTCGCGCATCGACGGGGCCAACGAATGGCAGGTTTTTCGCAAAATCGTGGTCCCCTCGATTGCTTCGACCCTGGTCGTGGTGTGGACGACAGTTCTGATCACCACCTGGAAGGTCTTCGACATCGTTTTTGTCATGACCGGTGGCGGCTTCGATACGTCGGTCGTGGCAGAGCGGATGGTCACCGAGTTCTTCACGTTCGGTAACGACGGCATGGGCTCGGCGCTCGCCGTCCTCTTGTTCGTCGCCGTCCTTCCGATTCTCGTGATCAACGTCAAGCGATTCCAGGAACAGGAGAGGCTGCGATGACGACCACCATCACCGAGACCCCACCGGAAGCACCTGCTCCCCCGCGACCGGTGGCCGCCGAACCGGTCGAAGAGCGCCGTGGCTCCTTACCGGTCGTCTTGGTAGTTGCACTAATTGCGCTCTTGTGGATCCTTCCTGCCCTCGGTCTGTTGATCAACTCCTTCCGCCAGCCGAGTGCCATTCGCCAAAGTGGCTGGTGGACCGTCTTCGGCGACCTGTTCGCCGAAGGTGCCTGGACGATCTCGAACTACTCAACCGTCCTCGAAGGCGGGTTCGGGAATGCCTTTGCTAATAGCTTGGCGGTGACGATTCCTTCGGTGGTGATTCCGATCACGGTGGCTGCTTTCGCCGCTTACGCCTTCGCTTGGATGGAGTTCCCCGGTCGCAACCTGATCTTTGTGATCATCGTCGGGTTGATGGTGGTGCCGCTGCAGATGGCTCTGATCCCGATCCTGCGGGTCTATACCGGTTTCGATCTCAACGGAACCTATCCCGCGGTGTGGCTGGCGCACGCGGGGTTTGGTTTGCCACTGGCGGTGTACCTGCTTCGAAACTACATGGGGTCCCTGCCCGGCTCCCTTATCGAGTCGGCCAAGATCGATGGCGCCGACCACTTCCGAATCTTCACCCGCCTGATCATTCCCCTGTCGGTGCCAGTCCTGGCTTCGTTTGCCATCTTCCAGTTCCTCTGGACGTGGAACGACTTTCTCGTCGCCCTGGTCTTCCTTGGTCTCTCCCCGGAGAACCGCGTCCTTACGACCGAGCTCGCCGACCTGGCCGGCCGCGGTGAGGGTGCCCTTAACCTCTTGCCGGCCGCCGCATTTGTGACGATGATCCTCCCGCTCGTGGTGTTCTTCTCGCTGCAGCGATTCTTTGTGAGGGGACTAACCGCCGGCTCAGTCAAGGGCTAAGCAACTCCTGAACGACTCGTTCGCGGCGATCCGTCGTCGCAATTGGCTGGCGCTGGCGATTGGAACGATCATCGGCATGTTCAGCTACTTCGCCTACGCCGCTGCGTTCATCAATCCCGAGGAAGAGCGAGTAACGATCGATGCTGGCCTGGTGGGGATTGCCCTGGCAGTGGCCCCGCTGGTCTTCGTCGCGGTGGGGTTTGTCTCGCGCAACGCCGACGCCCCTCGCCGCATCCTGCTGGCGATGGGGCTGTTGATTGGACTGGGCCTGGCGATCGGTCTCATCGCCCCCGTGCTGGGCGCCGCCGCCGGGTTCGGGGTCGGGGTTGCGATTTGCCTTCGCCTTCCCGAGATCCCCGACCAGATGCGACGA
>JAICGW010000096.1 GCA_025922945.1 Acidimicrobiia bacterium
GGCGACGGGCGACGAGCGTTCCCGGTACTGGAATGTGATGGCGGAAATCTGGCCCGATTACAACAATTATCAGAAGCGAACCACCCGTCAGATCCCGGTGGCGGTGCTCGAGCCGCGCCAGTAGCTGCACCTGGTTTCTCCGGAGTGACTACCTAGCTTTCGTTCCTAGAGTCAGGGCGGACCAATGGATCTTTCCAAGCTGACGACGCGTAGCCAGCAGGCGCTGGTCGCAGCCCGCGATCAAGCCACGGCCCGCAATCACGGCGGCATCTATCCCGCCCATTTGCTCCGAGCTCTCGTGGCCCAAACCGAAGGTCTTGTCCTGCCGGTGCTACAAGCTCTCGGCACGGCGCCCAACGACGTGCGGCAAGCGGCCGAAGTCGAGCTCAACAAGCTGCCGCAGGTTTATGGGGGAGCCGAGCCGCAGATGACCCAGGACCTGGCTCGGGTCCTCGAGGTGGCCGATCAGCACCGCTCCGACTTTCGCGACGACTACATCTCTGTCGAGCATCTCCTTCTCGGCGTGGCCGAAAGCGCCGATGCGGCGGGGAGGGCGCTGCGCGAGCTGGGGGTCACCAAAACCGCCATCCTCGACGCCCTCAAGGGGCTTCGGGGTAACCAGCGCATCACGACCGCCGACCCCGAGGCGACCTTTCAAGCCCTCGAGCAGTACGGCCGCGACCTCACCGCCGTCGCCGAGCAGGGCAAGCTCGATCCCGTCATCGGCCGAGATGAAGAGATACGGCGGGTGATTCAAGTCCTCTCCCGACGGACCAAGAACAATCCGGTCCTGATCGGCGAGCCCGGCGTGGGCAAGACCGCGATTGTCGAAGGCCTGGCGGGTCGCATTGCAGACGGCGACGTTCCCGAGTCCTTGAAGGGCCGGCGCATCGTGGCGCTCGATCTGGGATCGATGCTGGCCGGCGCCAAATACCGGGGAGAGTTCGAGGAACGCCTGAAAGCGGTTCTCAATGAAATCAAGTCTTCAAACGGTCAGGTCATCACCTTCCTCGACGAGCTCCACACCGTTGTCGGGGCGGGAGCCGCCGAAGGGGCGATGGACGCCTCGAACATGCTCAAGCCCATGCTCGCCCGCGGCGAGCTACGGATGATTGGCGCCACGACCCTCGACGAGTATCGCAAGCACATCGAGAAGGACGCGGCCCTGGAGCGGCGCTTTCAGCCGGTTCTGGTCGACGCGCCGACCGTCTCGGACACGATCGGGATTCTGCGAGGTCTCAAGGAGCGTTACGAGGTCCACCACGGGGTTCGCATCACCGACTCCGCCCTGGTGGCGGCGGCCGTGCTCTCCGACCGCTACATCACCGCCCGCCACCTTCCCGACAAGGCCATCGACCTCATCGATGAGTCCGCCTCCCGACTCCGCATCGAAATCGATTCGATGCCCGAGGAGATCGATGAGCTCACCCGTCGTCGGATCCAGCTCGAAATCGAAAGAGAGGCATTGAAGAAGGAGTCGGACGCCGCCTCCAAGGAACGCCTCGCCAACCTCGAAAAGGAACTGGCGGACCTCTCCGAACAGATGGAGGGTCTCACCGCCCGCTGGAATCTCGAGAAGGAAGCGATCGCTTCGATCCGGGCGATCAAGCAGCAGATCGAGGAGAACCGAAGCCTGACGGAGCGCGCCGAGCGCGAGGGAGACCTGGCGCGGGCGGCGGAGCTTCGCTACGGGACCATGCGAGAGCTCGAAGCCAATCTCGCCCGCAAGCAAGAGGACCTGGAGAAGCTCCATTCCGAGGGAAGGATGCTTTCGGAGGAGGTCACCGACGAGGACGTGGCCGGCGTGGTGGCTCGCTGGACCGGGATCCCGGTCTCGAAGCTGGTCCAGGGCGAAATGGAAAAGCTGATCCATCTCGAGGAACAGCTGCACCGGCGGGTGATCGGTCAGGATCGGGCGGTGTCGGCCGTGGCGGACGCGGTGCGTCGCAATCGGGCGGGTTTGGCCGACCCCAACCGGCCGATCGGGTCCTTTCTATTTCTGGGGCCAACTGGAGTCGGGAAGACCGAACTGGCCCGGGCCTTGGCCGAGTATCTCTTCGATGACCAGCGGGCGATGGTGCGCATCGACATGTCCGAGTACATGGAGCGGCATGCCGTCAGTCGCCTCATCGGCGCTCCTCCCGGCTATGTCGGCTACGACGAGGGAGGCCAGCTCACCGAAGCGGTGCGGCGTCGCCCTTACTCGGTGGTCTTGCTCGACGAAGTCGAGAAGGCGCATCAGGACGTCTTCAACGTGCTGTTGCAGTTGCTCGACGACGGTCGACTCACCGACGGCCAGGGCCGAACAGTCGATTTCACCAACTCGGTCTTGATCATGACCTCGAACCTCGGCTCGGAGTTCATTCAGGAAGATCTGCCGGACGAGGTGGTTGAGGAACGAGTGATGAAGGCAGTGCGCAGTCATTTCCGGCCCGAGTTCCTCAACCGGGTCGACGACATGATCGTCTTCCGGCGCCTGACCATGGAGCAGCTCCGGGAGATTGTCGATATCCAACTCGAAGAGCTGCGCCGCCGCCTGGCCGACCGTCATATCAGTCTCGACTTGACCGACGCCGCCAAGGCGCTGCTGGCCGAGGAAGGTTTTGACCCGGTGTACGGGGCACGGCCCCTGAAGCGGGTGATCCAACACGAGATTGCCGATCCACTGGCGATGAAGCTCCTCGCCGGCGAGTTCGGCGAAGGCGACACGGTGACCGTCGACGCCCAGGGCGGGGAATTGATTTTCGCCGCCAGCGAGGTGCTGCGGGTCTAGATCTCGCCTCGCGACTTGGGCGAAATTCGGTTGCTCACGGACGGTTCTCCGTAAATTTGGTTGCTGGCGGCCGGTACTCGTTCGTCCGTGACCAAATTTCGGAATAAGCGCTCGCCAGCGACCGAATTTTGCCCCCACCGGGGTTTCAAGGGACTCGGCCCCGGGTATTTCGACCCGTCAGTCGGGCTGATGCGTACAGGTTCGAATGAAGGACCGCCGATGAAGGTCACCCGTCGAACGTTCATTCAGGGGGGCGTCGTTGGGGCCGCTGCCTTGGCAGGACTCGGCTTCGATCTCGCACCAGCGCAGGCCATGATCAAGGATCTGAAGATCAGTCGGGCCAGCGAGGTGCGCTCGGTCTGCCCGTACTGCGCGGTGGGGTGCTCGATGATCGCCTACGTCGGCGGCCAGGGCAAGACACAAAGCTTCAACACCACCCCGCATTTGATCCACATCGAGGGAGACCCCGACAGCCCGGTAAATGGAGGGTCCCTCTGCCCTAAAGGCGCCGCCACCATGCAGCTCGCCCTCTCCTCAGACAGAATTGAGCATCCGCGCTACCGGGCGCCGGGAGCGAACGAGTGGACGCGGATCTCCTGGGATGAGGCCCTCGATCGCCTCGCCCGTTTGATGAAGGATGCCCGCGACGAGCGCTTCGTCGCCACCGACGCCGATGGCAACACCGTCAACCGCAACGAGGGTTTTGCCTGGGGCGGAGGTGCCACCATCACCAACGAGGAGGGATACCTCGTCACCAAGTTCATGCGGGCATTGGGGGTGGTGGGCCTAGAGCAACAGGCCCGGCTCTGACACGGCCCTACGGTGGCCAGTTTGGCCGCCACGTTTGGCCGGGGGGCCATGACCAATCACTGGGTGGACTTCAAGAACACGGACGTGTTCTTGGTTCTCGGCGCCAATCCGGCCGAAAACCATCCGTGCGGCTGGAAGTGGGCGTTTGTCGCCCGCGACACCCGGAAGGCGAGGATCATCCACATCGATCCCCGCTTTACCCGCACCTCGGCTACGGCCGACAAATGGGTCGCCATCCGGGCCGGAACCGACACGGCCTTTTTCGGGGGAATGATCAAGTACATCCTCGACAACGAGCTCTATCACGACGAGTACGTGAAGCTGCACACCAACGCCTCGTTCATCGTGGCCGAAGGCTTCTCGTTTAGTGACGGTCTCTTTTCGGGTTATGACGAAGCTACCCGCAAGTACGACACCGCCAGCTGGGATTACGAGCGCGAGACCGGTCCGACGAGCGGCGACGAAGGCGGGCCAACCCAGTCCGAGGGCTTTGCGATGCGTGATCCGACCCTCGAGCACCCACGCAGCGTTTTCCAACTGTTGAAGCAGCATTACGCGCGTTACACGCCCGAAGTAGTTGAGGAGGTGACTGGTATCCCGAGAGATCAGTTCCTCGAGATCGCTCAGGAATTCGGCGCCACCGGAGTGCCGGAGAAGGTCGGCAACATCGTCTATGCCGTCGGCTTGACCCATCACACCCAGGGATCGCAGATGATCCGAGCCGCCGCCATCGTCCAGCTCTTGCTAGGCAACATGGGAAGGCCAGGCGGCGGCATGAACGCCGAACGCGGGCACGCCAACATTCAAGGCAACACCGACAACGCCCAGTCCTGGGACATCCTCCCCGGCTACCTGGCGATCCCTAAGCCGGGGACAACGACGATCGACGAGTACATCGATACATCGGCTTTGACCCAACTCGATCCCGACGCGGTCAACTACTTCGGCACCAACTATCGAAAGTTCCTGGTCAGCCTGGCCAAGGCCTGGTACGGCGACGCCGCCACGGCTTCCAACGAGTTTGCCTTCGACTACTTCCCCAAGCCCGACAAGAACTGGTCGTGGATGACGTTCTACGACGAGGCTCTCGCCGGCCGCCTCCATGGTCTCTTCAACAGCGGTATGTCGAGTGTGAACATCGGCCCCGATTCGAACCGGGTGATTCGAGCGCTCTCGAACCTGAAATGGCTGGTCGTGATGGATCCCTTCCCCACTGCATCCTCCGAGTTCTGGCACGGCGACGGCATCGACCCGGCGTCAGTGGATACCGAGGTCTTCTTCCTCCCCACCACCCACTGGATCGAGAAGTCTGGCGCATTTGTGAACTCCGGAAGGTGGACGCAATGGAAACACGCCGCGCTCCCGGCCGAAGGCGAATTAAAGGACGACGTCTACATCCTCGCCCAATTGTTGCACCGGCTTCGCCGGCTCTATCAAGAAGAGGGCGGGCCATTCCCCGATCCGATCATGGATCTCACCTGGCCCTACTCGAATCCCGATAATCCGCCGCTCGAAGAGGTGTCGAAGGAGATCAACGGTGTAGACCTCACGACGGGCCGACAGCTCGCGACCTTCAATGACGCCAAAGACGACGGCACGACTTCGATCGGCAACTGGCTCTATACCGGATCGTGGACCGAGGAGGGCAACCAGATGGACCGCCGCGGCACGGACGATCCCACTGGCCTCGGCTTCTATCACAACTGGACCTGGTCGTGGCCGGCCAATCGACGGGTCATGTACAACCGGGCTTCGGCCGATGCCCAGGGCCGGCCGTGGGACCCGACCCGCCCCGGTATCACCTGGAACGGCACACGCTGGGTGGGCGACGTTCCCGACTTCACCCCCGACTCATCGCCGCAAGAAAGGAAAGGCGCCTTCATCATGACGGGGGAGGGAGTTGGTCGGCTGTTTGCCCCAGGCAGCCTCATGGGTGACGGTCCGATCCCCGAGCACTACGAACCGGTGGAGTCGCCGGTGCAGAACGTGCTCAGCCCGACTCGCCATGTCCCGACCACGATTCTCTACGAAGGCGTGGCCGCCAGCTTTGCGGAGGACGACAGCGAGTTTCCCTACGTTGCTACCACCTACCGGGTAACCGAACACGAGCATTTCGTGACCCAATATGTTCCGTACTTGGTGGAGGCGATGCCCGACTTTTTCATCGAGCTTCCGCGCGAGTTGGCAGCCGAAAAGGGGATCAACGATCTCGATCAAGTAAGGGTTCTGTCCAAGCGCGGCCAGGTGCAGGGGGTGGCCTTGGTCACCAAGCGGATGCGTCCGCTGCGGCTGGGGAACAAGGTGGTCTACCAAGTGGGAATCCCCGTTCACTGGCACCCGACCGGCGGGCACGGCAAGGGGAATACCGCGCAGATGGTCAACCTTCTCACCCCCTATGTTGGGGATGGCACCACTGTCACCCCGGAGTTCAAGGCCTTTCTGGTCAATGTCGAGAGCGCGTAGGCGATGACCACGACGGATCTCGGTCTGACCATCAGGAGGCAGTCGGCCACTCCCGCTTCGGGTACGAACATCCGGCGGGATCATTCGACTCCTGCCCTCGAAATTTCGAAGCTGGTCGACATCGACCTCTGCATCGGATGCAAGGCCTGCGAGGTGGCCTGCAAGGAGTGGAACGACCTTCAGGTGGAGGAGACCCACCTCTTCTCCGGTTATCAGAGCCACCCCGATCTCACTCCCCACACTTGGGATCTGATGAGGTTCAACGAGGTGGAACTGGCGGGAGGAGCTCTGGCCTGGCTGATCCGCAAGGACTCCTGCCTCCATTGTGAAGAGCCGGGATGCCTTCTCGCCTGTCCCGCCCCGGGAGCAGTGATCCAGTACGAGAACGGCATTGTCGATTTCAACCAGGACGCCTGCATCGGCTGTCAGTACTGCGTGAGCGGCTGTCCATTCGACATCCCCCGCTTCGACACCGTGACCAAGAAGGTCTACAAGTGCACGCTCTGCATCGACCGGGTTTCGACCGGTCTCGAACCCGCTTGTGTCAAAGCCTGCCCAACCGGGGCGATCCGATTTGGAACCAAGGAAGACATGCTCGCCTATGGACTCGAGAAGGTCGAGAAACTCAAGGCCCGAGGCTTCTCGGAGGCGATGCTCTACGACCCGGTCGGAGTCGGCGGGTTGCACATGATGTACGTGGTCCCGCGAGGTGAGATTCTCGAACAGTATGGGTTGCCGGTAGACCCCACCGTCACCGCTCCCACCAGCTTTCCCTCACTGATCGGTGCCCTCCGCAAGGTTGGGGCCACGGCGAGCTGGGCGGGTCTGCTGGCGGCGGCCGTCTACTTCCTCAAGACCGGAAAGCGGTATCCGCCGCCCGAGGAGGAGGCAGTGGCGGCGGCTTATGAGAAAGCACCTCATGGCTGAAATTGTCACTGCTGAAGAACTCGCCCGCGAGCAAGAGCCCCGATTAATCACTCGCCACACTTTCGGGGTCCGGGTTGTGCATTGGTGGACGACGCTGACCTTTCTCTATCTAATCCTGTCCGGATTCGCCTTGGGTTACCCCCGCATGGCGTGGTTGCTAGATGTCATGGGGGGTGGCCAGTCGGTGCGATTCGTCCATCCCTGGGTGGGGGTGGGTTTCACAGTTGGCCTCGTCTTCATGTTTGCCATGTGGCTGCCCTCGATGAGGTTTCATTCCGTCGACCGGCATTGGTTCCGCAACCTTGGGGAATACGTCCGTACCGGACACACCGATACAGATACAGACAAGTTCAATGGCGGCCAGAAGGCCTACTACTGGTTTTCGGTCATCAACGGCCTGGTCTTGTTGATCACCGGCATTCCACTTTGGCTCCCTGACCTGCTGCCGCGGGAATGGAATCTGGCGGCGAGATTCTCACACCATGTCTTCTTCCTCATGGCCGCTGGATTTCTCGTCGTCCACGTCTACCTTTCCACAGCTCGCTTTCCGGGGACCTTCCGCTCGATGACTTCGGGTACCGTCAGCCGGGCTTGGGCCGCCTTTCATCATCCCCGTTGGTTCCGCCGCGTCGATGCCGGACGAGAGCATGAAGGCGCCGATTAAGGGCGGGCCGGCGGAGTTCGAGGTGCGCCGCCAGCGGGCCCTGGGCCTGGTCGGAGCCGAGCCGATGGTGTCCGATCTTCTCGAGTTTCTGGCGGTTGTGTGGGGGTACCAACAGGAACGAGCGAGCAACGCCAAAGTCCGGGAGGCGACTCAGCTGTTGACGGTTCCTTTCGACCTCGACCTGGTATCCGACCTGATCGCTCGAGAACACGAACAGGCAACAGCCACCCTGGGGCCGTTCGCGCCTTTGGCCTCGCCCGAGGTGGCCGATGGCTTCTTCTGGTCAGTCGCCGAGGCACCGATTGTGGAGGGGGCAGCCGCCCAGGCGACGGTACCGGCGACCTGGCGGGAAGGCAGCTGTCCGATTTGTGGAGCGTTGCCCAAGCTCTCGGTCATCGCCGAGGAATCGGGGGAGTTCATGGCTGGAGCAGCCAGATACCTGATCTGCGCTCGCTGCGCCACCGCCTGGGGATTCGGGCGGGCGACGTGCCCGAATTGTCGAGAGCACCATCCTCGGTGGCTCGGCATCTTCACCAACGAGCGATGGCCCTGGGCCCGGGTCGATAGTTGTGAGACTTGCAAGGCTTACATCAAGACCTTCGATCTCCGCCTGCCGGGATCAAGAGAGGTGGTCCCACTGGTCGACGACGTCGCCACCCTTCCGTTGGACCTCTGGGCAGCCGACCGAGGCTTCCATGCGATTGGATCCGTGCCCAGTCTCGACCCGACCTAGCCTCCCGAAAGGAGAGTGAGATGACAGCAGTCAGTGCCTCAAACCGGCGGGAGACCCTTGATCCACCGGTAGGGCAAGCGTTCCGCATCCTCCATATTGGATATGTCCTTCTGCCGCTGATTGCCGGGGCCGACAAGTTCCTCGGCCTGCTGGCCGATTGGGAGGCGTATCTCGCCCCCGTCGTCACCGACACGCTGGGGATGGACGCCACCACGATCATGAGAATCGTGGGTGGAGTCGAACTCGTCGCCGCGGTTCTGGTTCTGATTCGGCCGGGGATCGGAGGCTACGTCGTCGCTGCCTGGCTGGCGGTGATCATCGTGAACCTCCTTGTTCTCGGAGACTTTTACGAC
>JAICGW010000097.1 GCA_025922945.1 Acidimicrobiia bacterium
ATTGAGCGACTGACCCTTTCCGTCCTTCCGCGTCTAGGAGCCCACGATGAGTGATCTGATCTCACGCCACAAAGAGGTCATCGCCCCGGTCATCGCCTTTGATACCGAGGTGGTGGCGGAACGGGCTGCCGGCGTCTGGGTTTATGACTCCGAAGGCCGGCAATATGCCGACTTCGCCTGTGGGACTGCGGTTGTCAATCTCGGTCACAACCACCCGGCGGTGGTCGAAGCCGCCCACCGCCAGATCGACCGCTTCATCCACTCTGGCTGCATCTTTCGCTACGACAGCCTGGTGCAAGCAGCCGAGATGCTGGCCGAGCTCACCCCTCCGGCCATAGAGAAGTTCGGATTCGCCAACTCCGGCTCGGAGGCGGTCGAGGCCGCTGTCAAGCTCACCCGCAAGGTCACCGGGCGGCAAGGGCTGATCGTCTTCCGCGGCGGCTTTCACGGGCGCACCATGGGCTCGGTCACCTACACCACCTCGAACTCCAAATACCGCGACGGTTACCACCCGGTTCTGGGCTCGGTCTTCGTGGCTCCCTTCCCGCACCCCTATCGATGGGGAATGACGGACGAGCAGGCGGTCGACTACTGCCTCTGGGACCTCGACATGATGTTCCGCCACGAGGTCAGCCCTCACAACATCGCTGCGTTCTTGATCGAACCGGTGCAGGGCGAAGGCGGGTATTACCCAGCTCCCCCCGCGTTTCTCGACGAGCTGCGGGCCCTGGCCGACCAACACGGGATCAAGATCATCTACGACGAAGTGCAGACCGGCTTCGGGCGGACCGCCGAGTGGTTCGCCTCCGATCTCTATCGGGCCAAGCCCGATGTGATCGCGTTGGGCAAAGGCATCGCCAATGGCCTTCCTCTTTCCGCCTATGGCGCATCGGCCGAGATGATGGATGCCTGGCCCCGGGGCTCTCACGGCACCACCTTTGGCGGAAACCCGGTGGCAGCGGCGGCGGCGGTCGCGGTGATGAACACGATGGGTGATCTGCTCCCACACGCCCGCGACCTTTCCTCGCGAGCCTTCGAGCGTCTGGCGAAGCTAGCGGCCGACCATCCGACAATCGGGGATGTGCGAGGGCTCGGCCTCATGATTGGCATCGAACTTGTCTCCAACACCGAAACGCGAGCGCAAGATGCCGCCGCCTTCGCCCATGTCCAGAAGTACTGCCTGGAGCGGAACCTCATCATCATCGATTGCGGACCAGACGGGAACGTCATTCGCTACATCCCGGCGCTGGTGACCACCGAGGAACAGCTCGATTGGTCTCTCGACTTGATCGATGAAGGGCTCGGCGAGTACGAAGGCAGGCCTCACTAGGTTTCCGGGCTTACGTGGAACCCTTGCAGCCCCAGCAACGTCCAACCCCGATGCGACTCTTCAAGTCTGTATCTGTTGTCGCTCTCGCCTTCCTTCTTCTGGCCTGCGGCGGTTCGTCGACAAACCTGAGCGACGAGCTCAAACTCAACGAAGACCCTGACTCGATCCTGCTCTCCGTAACCAGTGCCGGGGGATTCGTTCCGGTCGAGTTCATGGTCAACCAGGGTCCCCATCTGGTTCTCACCCGCGGCGGTCAACTGATCCAGCAAGGACCGCAGATCGAAATCTATCCCGGACCTCTCCTCGCCAATTGGCAGGTGAGTCAGCTGGATGAGGAATCGATGCTCTTTGTTCTCGAGGAGCTTGATGCCCTGAACTTCGATGAAATCGGCCAGGTCGAAAACAACGATGCCACCGGAGTGGCCGACGCCCCGATCACCACCGTTCGCTTCTACAACCAGGACGGCGAGCACTCCTTCGCCGTCTATGCACTCGGTATCTCGGAGGATTCATCCGACGAGCGGGTGCCGATCCTCGCCAACCTGGTCGAGCGCCTCGGGACCATGACGGGTACCTCGATCACCAGCTACGTGCCGGAAATGATCCAGGTCGTCGCTGGAGTCGGCGCCGGTGAGATCGATCAGGCGGTGGCCAACGTACGCGAGTGGCCACTGCCCGCCTCCTATGACGAGATGAGCGAGATCGGCTTCGATTGGCGGTGCGCCGCCTACGAGGGAGAAGAAGCTCAGAACCTGCTCGGTGTGTTTGCCGAGGCCAATCAGGCGACGAGGTGGGCGCTTGGCGAGACCGAGTATCAGATCTTGGTCCGACCGCTCTTCCCCGACGAAGCGCCCTGTGAGCCTTTGAACTAGGAAAGCGCGGATTTCTCGACGAGAAATCCGCGCTTTGGGGGGAAGATCTAGACCCGACCCTTTACCTGGCGCCAGATGAGAAGGGCGACAATGGCGCCGATGATCGAACCGATCAGGCCGACCGTCGAGAACTCGTTGAAGCTCCGACTGGTGAAGAGCACCGCCAGCAACCCTCCCACAAAACTTCCGACTATTCCGAGCAACAGCGTGGGAAGGAATCCCATAGCGTCCCGACCAGGCACGAGCGCTCGCGCTATGAAGCCAGCGATGAGACCGACGATCAGGAACCAAATGATTGCCATTTCTCTCCCTTTGTTTGCGGATGGCAAAATCCAAGATAAACGCTACCCATGGGGCGCGTCGGCCAAACGCCAGTGGCCGACGTCACGGCTTTCTCATAATCAGGAAGAGCTCGTCGTTCCACCAAACTTGCCCGTACTTCTCCATGACCGCCCTCGTCGCATCGAGATAGATGCCTGTACTCATCGCTTCCGCCAGCCGCGCTTCGTCGATTTGCGCGACGTAGGTGGCCGCGTTCCAGGCAGCAACGACCGAGGAAGTGCCGATATGGGCTGCTTCTTCCGAGGGCATCGTGTGAAGCGAGAAACGAAAGATCGGCTCCTCGAGGTCCGGAAACGTCAGGTCCGACTCGCCTTCTAGTTGCCTCCCCGCCTCGGCCACGACATCGGCGCCGCTGTGTTGGAACGGCTTTTCATCGGGCCAGACGCCATGGATGATCTCCATACCGGGGTCGTCACCGGCGGCCTGGACGCCGATCAACAGCCCGCCCGAAGCCAGCGCGCGAGCCAGCGGAGCCAATACCAGCCCGACCTTGCGTTCAATGGGAGTCCGCGCTCGATATGCCTGCGAGGCAATGGCCAGGTCATACCTGATGCTTCCCCCCCGACGCGGGATCAAAGGCTCGAGCAGAAAACGATGATCCTGGCGGTATAGAACCAGGACGGCTGGATTGACGTTGATCGGGTTCCCCGTCTTCTCGCTGGTAGTTATCTGCCAGTCGGCCGCGAGTTGACCGAAAAGCTCTGAGATCTGTTCACCAAACTCAGCACTCGTGGTGCCGGCCAGCGCCACCTCCCGCCAACGGCCCGTCGGCCCCACGTTCAGATCCGGGGCGTCGGCGAAACGAAGGTTGGTGACCACAACCACCATCTCGGGATGCTCCAGGAAGCGATCCGGGAGACGGGCGAGTCCCTGACGGACATCCTCGATTGAGATTTCCTTGGCCACCACCAACCAGGGGACGTAGGTCCACCTGCGATGGAGACGGCGCATGAGGTTGGTGAGAAGCGCCCCATCTCCCATGCCGGCGTCGAAGATCCGGAGACCGGGTTGTGACAGGGTCAACCTCTCCGCCTCCTGCGCAATCCGATCGGCGATCACCACCTTCTCGTCGGTCGCATTGACGAACATGGTGTAGGCCGCCCGGGTATCGAAAAAGCGAGCCATCGGGGTCAGGCGATCGGGAGCACCTGAAAACCGGACCCATCAACGGTCACCATCGCCGCCGGAGCATCGAGGAGGGCAAGGGCGGCAATGATCTCATCGGCCCGGGCCTGGTCCACCACCCCAATCCCGTCTACCCGGCGGAGAAAGCGCATCTTCTCGATCATCTGGGGAAGGGGGCCCGGATCACTTGCCACCAATGTGACCGTCCGATTTCCGGGAGCCTTGGCCGGTGTCACCGTGGGGATGGTCGGCGAGGTGACTTTCGGAGTTGACACAGCCCTGTCGCGACGCAGTTTGGCGACATGCCAAGTGAGGGCGCCTGAAACCACCATCGTCGGGATGCCCCACGCGAGCGGCTCGCCCAGGTCAGAGGGGTCGCTCGCCAGAGCAGCTCGTAGAAGGACGAACAACACCGTGATCAGCGCGATGGCGGCGGTGACCGCCGAACTGAAAAAGAGGAACAAGAGCGCTGCCCGGCGTGACGGCGAGCGGGGTTCGTCGAGGGTCAGGACCTTGCCCCAATAGCGAACTGTGAGTGCCCCCGTCACCACAAGGCTCACGATGGCGGCGATGAACGTACGCCCTTCGTCATCGATCAGCGTTGTCGAACCCAGAGTCGAGAACACCAGCCCGGCCAGAAAGATGAGCGAGCCAGCGAATCCCACCAGTGAACTTGCCCCAAATAAATACTCAACCGCTCTTACCGGTTCTGTCCGGGCCCGACCGAGAATCGGGCGGTGGTGCCAGTAGGCGGCCAGACCCACGAGCAGGCTGGTCAACAGCTCCGGGGCGGCATCGCGGGCCTCGCTGTCCGCCAAATTGAGAAGGAGCACCGCGCCTAAATAGACCAGGGCGATGAAAGCCGTAGCCGCCGTGAACCCAGCAATCACAGCCACGACGCCTGTGTAAACGTCTCGCAAAAGCCCGGGCCGACGCGCCATCCTTTGCAACCAGAAGAAGACAAACAACGGGACACCGACGGCGAGCAGCACAGCTCCCCACTTCAGATCGACATAGAGGGGGTTCTCTCCGAGAAGAACGGTCTCACCTTCCAACAATGTCGAAAGGCTGCCCCCGACGACAAAGCTGACGCCAGCCGTAGTGAGCCCGAGGCCGACCAGCGATCCCCACGCCAGGCGGATCTCATCGAGTTCTTCGTCCTCTCCCCGCCATCGTTCGAGCAGCCACCAGAGCGCCCCGAATGTCAGCAGTTGCGCAACCGCCGAGGCTTGGTATTCGGCGAGGTCGAGCGCGAAAGCCAGCAGCCGGATGATCGCCACCACCACCACCGACAGGGCGATGGCGATCGAGACCGCCAGATAGAGTCCGCGCCCGGCGCTCGTCGCTCCGCCTCGACGACGTTCGAAGGCTATCCACACTGATGCCCACACCGCGCCAGAGACGATCAACGTCGAGAGGGTGAGCGCGATGTCTCCCGGATCCCTGAAGAGGACTCCGTCGCCGGGGAGGATCGACTCGACCAGTGACGAGAACGAGGTAGTGGCGAGGACCGACGCAACGATCAGGATGAGATAGGAGACGACCTCGGCCACCGAGCTGCCGGACCCCGTCCGGGGCCGGCGAGCAACCAGGACTAGAGGCAAGGCGATGACGGCGGCGACGACAATGAGCAGGAGGAAGACGAGAGTCACCTTCAAACCCCCGAGCAGTAGATGTAGTAGGGAAGCTCGTCGATAAAGAGCGAGCCGCCTTCGCGAACCAGCGTGAAGCGCATCTCAGTGTCGTAGCGGTAAGGCTCAAATCCGTCACCCGCCTCCGTCACCGTCACATCGAGGTCGACGATCACGGTCTGGCCCGCTTCGGTGACGTCGTCGACCACGATTCGAGTCGCCTCGGTACGATCGCGGACGAGATCGCCGGGTTTGCATCTGCCCCTCGATTCCTCCGACAGCAAGGCATGGGCGCCGTCATAGTTCTCCTCATTCAGGGCCACGAGAAATGCCTGCACGGTGCCCTCGGGAGTGTCGCGGGAAAACTGCTCGGGCGGACGAACCGCGTTAACAATCGCCGCCGCGACCACAAGGACCGCCACGATCAACCCAATGATGATTCCCAGGCGGGGACCGCGGCGAGTCTCGGTGCTAGTCATGAGATCAGGTTGGCCGAGCCTTCGAGACGGTGCAATCCGGTAACACCCTGAATCAGGTGCCGACCCCGTTGGAGCAGAACCGGAGGATCTCCGCAGCCAGTTGGCGGCGGTCGAGGCGGCCGCCAGGGCGATACCAACGCTCGACAGCGTTCAAGATCGACAGGATCATGATGGCGGTAATGGCCGGATCGAGATCGGTCTGGAATGAACCATCCTTGGCGCCCGTCACCAGCACTCGCCGGAACGCCGCCTCGTACCTGTCCCGAGCGGCGAGCACACGCTGGCGGTGGGTTTCGTCGAGAGCGTCAGCTTCATACAAAAAGGTGCGCGCCTCGTCGATGTGATCCAAGACGACGTCGACGTGACCCTCGACCAGGGCGGCCAGCTGTTCCGCTCCGGTACCGCCCGCGTTTTCAACCCGATCGGCGGACGCCTGAAAAAGGGCGGCACCCTGCTCGACCACTTCCACCAGCAGGTCCGCCTTCGAATCGATGTGGCTGTAAAGCGACGAGCCGAGCAGGCCTACTTCCCGGGCCAGATCGCGCATTGACGTCCCGTGATACCCCCGGGAGGCAAATAAGCGGCCGGCGGCGGCCACCACATCCTGGCGGGTTCGAGATCGGGTGACGGTCATACGTCGTAGTCCACCGAAACCACATCGGTCAGTGGGTGCGACTGGCAGGTGAGGATGTAGCCGGCATCAACCTCGGAGTCGATCAGGGCCCAATTCCGCTCCATCTCCACCTCCCCTTCAACCACCCTCGCCTTGCAGCTGGCGCACATCCCACCCTTGCAGGAGTAAGGGAGCTCGGGGCGAACCCGCAAAGCTGCATCGAGAATCGACGTTTCCCGCCGCATTCGGGTCGTGCTGCGGCGGCCGTCGAGGGTGAGCTCGAGCGCGATCGTTCCCTCGGCAGACTCCGGTTCGGCGGGGAGCGTGTTGAGATCGAGGGGTCCGGCGAAGAAGAGCTCATCGTGGACCAGGTGCGGTGGGATGCCTCGCTCCTCGAGAAGCCCCCGGGCACCCTTCACCATCTCGAACGGTCCGCAAAGAAACCACTCCTCGGGCTGGACGGGGTCTACGACCCGGTCGAGGAGTTCCTCGAGTCGTGTGCGGTCGAGCCTCCCGGTGAAGAGCGAAGTGACCCCGCTTTCCCGGCTGAGGACGTGAATGAGATGGAGCCGCGCCGGAAACCGATCCTTGAGGCCCTCGAGCTCGTCGAGGAACATCACGCTCTCGGCGCCGCGGTTGCCGAATATGACGGTGAAGCGGCATCCGGGCTCGGATTCAAGAAACGTTGAGACCAATGAGAGAACGGGAGTGATTCCGCTTCCCACTGCGACCGCCCCGTAGTGAATTGGTCGCGGTTCGGTAGTGAATTCACCAACGGGCGACATCACCTCCAGTTCGGTGCCAGGACGAAGCCGCGAGTTGGCCCAGGTCGAAAAGGCCCCTCCGGGAAGCTGCTTGACGCCTATCCGAAGGTCACCCCGGTTGGCGTTGGAGCAAATCGAGTAGCTCCGGCGAACATCGGTGCCCTCGATGTCGGCTTTCACCGTCACATGCTGGCCGGGCAAATAGGCGAAAGCATGGACCAGCTCCGGTGGTACGGCGAAGGTGATGGCGACGGCGTCGTCGGTGAGGCGCTCAACCTCCGCCACCTTGAGGCGGTAGAAACCAACCGCGGTCATCGCAATTGCTTGAAGAGATCGAAGGGCTCACCGCACGAGCTACAAACCATCAACGCCTTGCAGGCGGTCGAACCGAACTCGCTGACCGTCCGCGGGGAGGCGGATTGGCAACGCGGACATACGACGGCCTCCGGCCGCTCCGGCGGAGCGATGCCATTGCTTGCAAGGAGGTCACGACCTCGAGCCGAGATGTCGTCGGTGGTCCAGGGAGGGTCGAATACCGTCCGCACTATCGCCTCGAATCCCTCCGCCTCGAGGGCTTCGATGATGTTCGATCTGATGAATTCCATAGCCGGACACCCGGAATAGGTGGGAGTGATGGTCACCGTCACCAGCTGGCCGTTGGGCTCGATGGAACGCACAATGCCGAGGTCGACAATCGACAGGTAGGGAATCTCTGGGTCGCACACCTCAGCGACGATCGCCACCGGATCTGCCTTGATTCCTATCACCATTTCGCACCTGGATAGGACCGAGCCAACCATTGCATGTCGGCGAGGATGTGCCCCAGATGTTCGGTATGAATCCCTTCCCGTCCTCCCCGACGGGGGAATGGGGAGTCGGTCAGCTCGAGACCGGCGCCAGCGAGCACCGGACGAAGCCGGCTATCGAAACGGGGCCGAAGCTCTGGGAACTCATCGAACATTTCGTCGATGAAGCGAGCCATGGCGTCGAGCCCAGCCTGCATCCGGCGATGGCTCTCCTCGGTGCCGGCGCCGAGCCGCTCGGCCCAGGTGGAGGAGTGTCGCCAGTGGTAGCGGGCCTCGAGCAGGGCCTTGGCGGCAACGCCTGCAACCACCGGGTCGGAGTCGGCACTTAGGCGTTCCCAGAGCTCGACCTGATAGCAGTCGACGAGGAGCTGGCGGGCGATGGTCTGGCCGAAATCGCCGTTCGGCTGTTCGCAAATCAGCAGGTTGGAAAACTCGCGCTCGTTGCGGGTCATCGCCAGGTCGTCCTCGGTTCGGCCTGCCCCCTCCAACTCGCCGTAACGGGCGAGCAGTGCCCGGGCGACACCCAGGTGATCGAGGGCAATGTTGCCAAGAGCGAGGTCGAGCTCAAGGTCGGGAGCAGAGGCAATCCAACCCGAAAGCTGCTGGGCCAGGATCAGGTTGTCGTCGGCGTGCCCGAGGAGGGCGCGAAGGGA
>JAICGW010000098.1 GCA_025922945.1 Acidimicrobiia bacterium
CACCGTCACTAAAACGATTGACCCCGACCACCACCGAATCGCCTGACTCCTGGCGTCGCGCCTCGGCGTAGGCGGATTCCTCTATTTGGGCCTGAATCCACCCGGCCTCGATCGCTTTCACCGCTCCTCCCCGCTTTCGCACCGCGGCGATGAGGTCTCGCGCCACGGCCTCAAGCTGATTGGTGAGCTCCTCGATGAAATAGGAGCCGGCCAGAGGGTCGACGGTATCGGTCATCCCCGACTCGAAGGCGAGGATCTGCTGGGTGCGCAAGGCCAGGCGGGCCGACTCGGACGTCGGCAACCCGAGGGCTTCGTCGAAGGAATTGGTGTGGAGAGATTGCGTGCCTCCGAGCACTGCCGCCATCGCCTGCACGGTGGTCCGCACCACGTTGTTTTCCGGTTGCTGGGCGGTAAGAGTCGACCCGGCGGTCTGGGTGTGAAATCTCATGGCCCAGGAGCGTGGATCCGTCGCCCCCAATTCATTGCGCATCAGATCGGCCCAAATTCGACGGGCCGCGCGGAACTTGGCGATCTCTTCGAAGAAGAGGTTGTGGCTGTTCCAGAAGAAGGAGAGGCGGGGAGCGAAAGAGTCGACCGTCAACCCCGCGGCGAGAGCTGCTTCAACATAGGCGAGGCCGTGGGAGATCGTGAAAGCGAGTTCCTGGGCAGCGCTCGCTCCCGCCTCGCGGATGTGATACCCGGAGATGGAGATCGGATTGAACGAAGGCAGGTGCTCGGCCGCGTACGCGAACAGATCGGTAATCAAGCGCATCGAGGGCTGGGGCGGATAGATATAGGTTCCGCGAGCGACGTACTCCTTCAGGATGTCGTTTTGCACGGTCCCCCGGATGCGGGCAGGGTCGACCCCCTGCTCCTCGGCCACCAATTGGTAGAGCAAGAGCAGCATGGCGGCTGTGGCGTTGATCGTCATCGAGGTGGAAACCTCGCCCAAGGGGATCCGGTCGAAGAGCGCCCGCATGTCCTCAATCGAGTCGATCGCCACCCCGACCTTGCCGACTTCCCCAGCCGCCAGCGCATGGTCGCTGTCGAGTCCCATCTGGGTGGGGAGGTCAAATGCCACCGAGAGCCCGGTTTGTCCGGCGGCAAGCAGTCCCCGAAAGCGTTCGTTGGTGGCCGCGGCGGTACCAAAACCGGCGTACTGGCGCATAGTCCACGGCCGGCCCCGGTACATCGTGGGGTGGGGACCGCGGGTGAAGGGATACTCGCCGGGAGCGCCGATTCGTTTCGGATCGGCCTCCTGGTCGTAGACGACTTTTATCTCGATCCCTGAAGGAGTGCGCAAGGAATACCAATCGGGTCGGGTTAGTCTTTGACTCTACCGGGGGCTACCTCCCGCGACCTTATGGCGAACCGCTCACTGATCCATCAGATGGAAGCGCGCGAACGGCGCGGTCGCTGGTTTCCGGCTTTGGCGGGCTTGCTTTCCATCGCTCTGCTTGGCAGTACCTGGGTCGGTCTCTTCACCTTTCTGGGTGCCAACTCGGCCTACGGCACCATCGACAAGGTCCGGGCCGAATACGTTCCCGAAGTGGAGACCCTCAGCCTCGACCTCCCCGACCTTTCGCGGGTCTCTCGGGTGTACTCGAGGGAGGGAGAGCTCCTGGCGGAACTGCATGCCGGTCGCAACTCGGAGCCGGTGGTGATCGATCAGGTCCCCCTCGTCCTCAAGAACGCCATCCTCGCCGCCGAGGACAAGGGTTTCTATAACCACGACGGGGTTTCGTTCCCGGCCATTGCCTCGGCCGCCCTCGACAACTTCCGCACGGGCAGCTCCCGCGGTGGTTCCACCATCACCCAACAGATCGTGAAGAACGTCTTCGTCGGTGACGAGCTCACCATCGAGCGCAAGATCAAGGAAGCTTTCATCGCCGCCGAGCTGGAGCGGCGCTACGAAAAGGACCGGATCCTCGAGTTTTATGTCAATTCGGTCTACTTCGGAGCGGGCGCTTATGGAGTCAAGGCCGCCGCTAGCGAGTTCTACGGGCGGCCGATGGAAGACCTCACCCTCGAGCAGGCCGCCACCTTGGCGGTCCTGGTTCGAAACCCGACGAGCTACGACCCCCGTCGCTTCCCCGAGCGGGTCCTGGAGCGTCGCAACGATGTGCTCGACACGATGCTCGAAGAAGAGTGGATCACCGATCAGGAAGCAGTCGACGCCAAAGCTCGGCCCCTCGGCGTCATCGACCATGTCGAGACCCGGGGCGTCGCCGAGCACATCTCGGCCGAAGTCCTCCGTCAGCTCCTGGATCCCGCTCACACCGAGTTCAACTTTCTCGGCCGCACCCGCGAAGAACGAACCATCGCCGTCTTCGGTTGCCCCTCCGATGACACCAGCTGCACCGGTGGAGGCGGACTCACCGTCGAGACCACTGTCAACTTGGCGTTGCAGGAGGCAGCCAACGAAATGCTGCTCAGTTGGCTGCCCTTCTATCCCTACGAAGAGAACCTCGAGCTCTGCAAGCGCATCTTCCCGACCGAGCCGATCGAGAATCTCAGCACCTACGCCGAAGCCAACTCCTGCGCTCCGACGGGCGCATTGACCATGGTGGACAACGCCACCGGCCAGGTGATCGTGATGGCCTCGGGACTTCCCTTCGACCAGAGCCAATTTGACCTCGCCGTCCAGGGTCGACGCAATCCGGGCTCGGCGTTCAAGCCGTTTGGCTTGGTGGCCGCGCTCGAGAACGGAATCACTCTGGGGAACACCTACAGCGGCCACAGCCCCCAGCAACTCACCTGTCCCAGTATTTGCTCGGATGGGGACAACCCCAACGTTTGGACGGTGTCCAACGCCGGAGCCAGCACCGGGCGGATCACGCTGGAGGAGGCCACCAGCCGCTCGGTCAACACCATCTATGCCCAGCTCTCTCTGCAGGTAGGGCCGGAAAAGATCGTGGAAGTCGCCCACCGGATGGGAATCAGTTCACCGTTGCCGGCGGTGCCATCAATCGTCCTCGGCACCGGCGCCGTCTCCACCCTCGAGATGGCATCGGCCTATTCGTCGCTAGCCACCAACGGCCTCTGGGCCGAGCCCTACCTGATCGACCGAATCCTCGACGAGAACGGCGAAGTCCTCTATCAGCACAGCGTCCAACAAGAGCAGGTGATATCACCGGCCGTCGCCCAGGCGGCCCGCCAGCCGCTTCTCAAAGTCCCCACCGCCGAAGGCACCGCCGAACGAGCCGAGATCGGCCGACCGCAGGCGGGAAAGACCGGAACCCACCAGGACTACCGCGATGCCTGGTACGTGGGCTTTGTGCCTCAGTACACCACCGCGGTCTGGGTTGGCTACGAACGCGATCAAGTGCCCCTGACCAACGTCCGCATCAACGGCGAGCGGTATGAGAGGGTCTTCGGCGGGTCGGTCCCGGCCCCGATCTGGGCCCAATTCATGCGCACGGTCCTCGAGGGCGTCGAGCCGGTCGAGTTTCCTGTGGTCGGCGAGGAAGAATTGCAACCTCTCCTCAAGCCTCCCACCACGATCGTTCCCAATCTCATCGGCCTGAGTGAGGCAGACGCCATCGCCGCCGCCACCGGGGCCAAGCTTGGCCCGGCCGTGAGGCAAATTCCGTCATTGCAACCGGCGGGAACGGTGGTCTTCCAGTCAATCGGAGCCGGAGCCGAAGTCGAAGTCGGTCTGCCGATCACGATCCGGGTCTCCAATGGCCAGATCCCGGCCGGCGGCATGCCGAGCGTGGTGGGACTTCCGCTGTCGGAGGCCTACCGGGCAATCAACAATTTCATCTATACCACCGGTGTCTGGCTCGACGTCTACCCCCAACCGGTCCCGGTCACCGACCCCGCCCAGGTCAATGTCGTCCTGGGCCAAAATCCGGCCCCGGGAACGGCGATGTCGTACAAGGACGCCGTCTACATCAACGTCGGCCAGCTCCCGGCCGAACCACCACCGCCTCCCTAAACCGCGAAATAAATCTTTTTCGGCGTAGTTGACGGTATTTAACGATCCTTGATACAAAGGATCGATGCGGAGCGTCTCGTCCCGGGGGCCAATGCCGTGTCCTCCCTACGCATCATTGGCCGCATCGACCCCGGACGAGGCGCTCCGACCAACCGCCTCTCGGCGGCCCCTCTACGTGGTCGAGATCTCGGAGGGCCATCGGGGTTTTCTCCCCACAGATCTCTACGTTCGGCGGTTTTGGAGCGCCCATCTCGGGATCGAAGCAGTGACTGATCTCCTGCGGATCGTGCAGGCCGGCCGACAGGGCAACGCCGTGCGCCGACCCTTGAGCCTCCCACTGCTGCTCGCGGCGGGGCTGGTCCACGTCGAGGGCAATGTCATCGTGGTTGTCGATCGAATCCCCAAACTCGACTCGACGGCGGTGGGTCGGCTACCCGTGGCGCTGCGGAAGGCTCACCACCAATGGCAGCAGAAGCCTTCAGCTCCGCCGAACGGTTCGCCAGGAAGCAATGGCCAGCGCCGCAACCTCACCGGCCACAAATCCGGCCGCAACCCGAAAGTCCGGAGTCCCCGGTAAAGCCAGCATCGTCGCCAGGCCGACGAGGAGCCCGCCAATCCACGCTCCCGCCAGCTCGCCGGTCGACCCTGCCGCCACCAGAGCCTGGCTTAGCACCTGAGTGACCGCAGCGGCGATAACCCCGGCGGCCGCCAGCGCGGCCACCAGCGCCACCGGTCGGAACTCAGCCCCGTAGAGCAGCTCGACTACCCGGGGGCCAACCCCGAATCCCACGATCGCCGCCGCCCCGACGAGCACGGCTCCGACGATCAACAACCTCCGCGCCAAGTGTTTGATGGCGTCACCGTTCCCATGCCGAACGAGCAGCGACAGCACCCGTCCCTGAAGGTTGTAGATCAGGGTCAGCGGCGCCCGATAGAGCGTGAAGGTCTGGAACATGATGCTGCGGAGAGTCTCGCCTCCCCCGAGAGCCGCTACGCCCAAGGGCGCCCCGGCCAGGAGCAGCTGAGAGGCGCTGGCGCCGACGGCGTAAGAGGAGAGAAAGCCGCGCGCCGGAGTCGGCACTACCCCGGCAACCGTTTCTCGATCGAGCCGCCAGGGGCTGATAAGGAAGATCCCGAGGGGGGCGGCCACCATCGCCCAGCCGAGGGACACCGCGGTGGGCGAGATGGCCAGGAAGCCAACCGCCGCCGCGAGCCGGAACAGGCCCTCGAGAAGAAGGACGGAGCCGTAGGTGGCGAACCGGCGATGGCCGGCGAGCACGCCCTTACCGACCTGCATGAAGCCGTAAAGAACCGTGAGCAAGAAGGCCTGGACCGCAAAGATTGATTGGCCATCGAACAGGCCGTCGCGGGTGAAGTAGACGAACCCGGCGAGGAGCAACCCGGTGCCGACGGTGACGACCGCGACCACCGATCGATCGGCGATCAGCACCCTCCTCCCCCGCCCGACTTCCCGCGTCACGAATTGCTCGAGAGGAATCAGGGAAACGGTGGCGCCGATGAAGAAGACCGTCCAAAGGATCGCAATCGGGGCGAAGGCGTGGGTGCCCAAGGTCCGACCACCGACGACTTGGAAGAGGTATGCACAGAGAGCGCCGATCAGAGATCCTCCGATCATCCGGGCGGTTCCTGGCGCCCGCAGACCCCGGGGTTGCTCGATCAAAGGCTCTTCGACGGTCACACCCACATCCTGACCAGGGTTGATTTTGGTGGCCGGCATCCGGACATGAATCGGCCCCGCGACCCTGCGTCTATAGACCCAACCGCAACCTAAAGCAGACGGATGAGGCGGGCAAGGAAGGAAGCCATTTGCTCGCGGGTGACCACAGTCGTCGGCGAGAAGTTACCCCCTCCGGTTCCGGTTGAGATTTGCAGGGCCGCTAGCTGATTGATCGCGGTCACCGCCTCCGGGCTGAGTCCGGCCAGATCGGAAAAGCCGCCTCCACCGGTAGGGAGGCTGGCTCCGGCGGCGGTATAGAGGCGGGTGAGGAAGAGAGCCATCTGCCAGCGTGAGACATTGTCGTGGGGGCCGTAGGTCGTGGCCGAGGTCCCCGCGGTGATGCCAAGTTGTTTCACCTGGTTGATGGCGTCGACGGCCTGTTGGCCGAGTCCGCCGAGATCGCCGAAGCCCTGCGGCACCGGCGCTGGTACCGCCATTCCCAGGGCGGTGGCAGTGCGCACCAGGAAGATCGCCATCTGCCATCTGCTCACCGCCTGCAGCGGCGAATAGGTGGTGGCGGAGGTACCGGTGGTCACTTGGAGGGCGGCGAGGCAGTTGATGTCGTTGGTATGGACTCCCCCGGCGGCGACGTCGGTGAAAATGGTTGCCGGCGCTTGGCCGTCGCAGATGGCGGTGCCGATTCCGGAACCCCCGCTTATCGAATAGGCGGTGGATCGCATCTGAAAGGCATTGCGAAAGGTGCGACCGCCGGTGATGATCGTCTTCGCCTGCCCTTGGAGGGTTCCGACGATCGTCACCTCGGCCACCGTTCCTGAGACATTGCGCTTGGTGACCGCGGCGCCGGTGACTGTGTCGAGTCCGTAGGCAGTGGCGATCTGGCTGCCGGTGATGGTTCGAGTCCATTTGGCGAAAGGATTGGCTGCCTCGGGCGACACCGACCAAGGATCGGGAGCGGGTGTCAGGTACGGAAGCGGATTGGCGTGACCGAGTCCTTCGACGTTGGAGTCGGTATGTCCCCCAGTCGAGCTGGCGTAATAGGCGATGATCACCGTCGACTCCGGGGCCGACGGGTGAGTGACGATCTGGCCGGTGGTGGCAGCCACGGCATTCACCCAGTTCGACCCACCCACCTCTGCCTCTTTCGACCACCCCACGTAGGCCTGATCGGCCACCGTGCTTACTAACTGGCACCAACAGAATCCTTGGCGTGAGGCAGAGAAGGTCTCCTCCGGGCCATGGACCAACGCCTGCCGGGTGGCATAGGTGCGGGCGGCGATCGCTTGGGCTTGGAGGGCGGCGGAAGGCCAATCAGAGGGCATCTCACCGAGGCCATAGAGATAGTCGTCCATCGCGATCTCGAGGACAACGTGAAAACCGGTGCCGGCGGGACGAAAACGGATGATGCCGCGGGCGTAGGTGCGGCCGTTGTCGAGGGCGGCGACTCTGGTCCCGCTGGCGAAGTCCCAGGTGAGGGCACCACGACAACTACCCGGGTTCCCAACTGCCACCCCGCCGTTGAAGTACTGACATAGTCCGTCGCCGAGAGCCCGAAACTCCCAGACCTGACCGCTCTGGGCCATCTGGGTGGGGCACTCGCCCTCGCCGTCGTTGGCCTTGCAGGTTCCGACCGGCCCTGGGCCATCGACCCGGAAGATGAAGCTGGCCCGGTTTTGCATCAGACCGATCCAGAGAGGATCGGAGTCGGTGGTCATGAAGTTGTTCAGCACCGACGTCATCTGTTGGACCGTGGTGCCGGCGTAATAGAAGCCCGTGATCTCCGATGGCGAGCGTCCAACCGTGGCCAGCGCCCGGGCACCGTACTGCGACAGGCCCACCATATGGCCCCAACCCGACCCGGTGACGGTGAAGCTCGGATCGGCTGTCTGTGCCATCGCCGGGGTCGCCGGCAACAACGCCCCGACCAAAGCCAAGGCCAGAGCGAAGCGGGTTGCTTGGTTGACTCGCATGTCGCTCCTCTCCAGTCGGGGCCGGTCGAGACGCGACCGAACCAACTATTCGCCAGCGATTGTTGGGGTGACTACCCCGGACTCCGGCAACGACTCTAGCTTTTCGCGCATCAATCGCGGCCTATCGGTGTCGTTCAGTGCGCGAAAGCCGCCAGAGAGAAAGAGACCGGCGGCAAACCACCAGCTTGGCTCGAAGAGGACCGTCTGGGTCATCGCCGGAAGAAAGCTGGTCGTCAGCGCAATGCCCCCGACGGCACCCGCCCCTGCCCCGATGATCGTCACCACCATTAGGACAAAGGCCGCCAAGCCGACCAGACCGGTCTCCGAGCCAAGCTCGAGAAAGAGGTTGTGCGGTTCCTGCCCCACCGAGTTGGTCTCCCAGCCCACCCCGAGCCCCGCCCCGGTGACGGGGTGATCGAGGAACAGCCGCCAGTACTCGGGCCAGACGTCGGCTCGTTGTTCGGTCTGGCTGAACTGATCCTCGAAGGCGGCGGAGCCCTCGAACAGGCCAGTGAGATCGGCCAGGAAATCCCAGCCTTGTTGCAGGCGAAACGCGAACTGGAGAGGTAGCTCTCCCCCGACCCCTGCAACGTCAACCACAAACAACCCTGTCAGAACCAAGACCGCGCTCAGTGCGGCCGCGACGAGTGTGCGGCCAAGTTGTCGACCGACTCCGTGGCGGCGGGAGGCCAACACCACGAGTCCGATCGAGAGCAGCAACGCCACCCAACCGGTGCGGGAAAAGGCCATCACGACCCCCACCCAGAGAGCTCCGATGATCGCTCCGTCGAGCCAGGGCCGACGGGTCCCCAGCCCGCGCTGGGAGGCGATCAGGGCCAGTGTCGACCACAACACCATCCAGGCCGCGCCATACCCGGGATCTTGATGCCAATTGGAAAGGGCCAAAAACCCGGAGAGGAGGTAGGCGGG
>JAICGW010000099.1 GCA_025922945.1 Acidimicrobiia bacterium
ATCCTGCTGGCGATGGGGCTGTTGATTGGACTGGGCCTGGCGATCGGTCTCATCGCCCCCGTGCTGGGCGCCGCCGCCGGGTTCGGGGTCGGGGTTGCGATTTGCCTTCGCCTTCCCGAGATCCCCGACCAGATGCGACGAAGACTGATCGCGGTGGGACTGGCGATCCTTTACACGATGATCCTTCTCTTCGTGGCACCGTCAGCAGGGGTCACAACCGGAGCCGTGGTACCGATCCTGGTGGTGGGCTTCGCCGACGAGTTCGGCGCTTGGCGATGGGCGCGAGATCATGGCTGAGCCCCTGCTTGCCATCACCGGAGTAACCGGGGGGATCGGCGGTCGGGTCGCCGACCGCCTCTCCCGACAAGGCTGCAACCTGCGCCTGATCGCTCGCGACCCGGCGAAGATCGATGGCTTCCCGCGAGCGGAGCTGGTGGCCGGCGACTACGACGACGAGGCATCGATGCGGCAGGCGCTCTCGGGTGCGGCGGCCATGCTCTTCGTCTCGGGGCGAGAACACGTCGACCGACTGATTCAGCATGAGAAGGTAGTGGCGGCGGCGACGTCGGCGGGAGTGAGAAAGATCGTGTATACGTCATTCCTCGGAGCCAGTCCTGAGGCGACATTCACCCTCGCTCGCCAGCACTATCAGACTGAGCGGTTCATCCGCTCATCCGGGGCCGAGTACGTCTTCCTGCGGGACAGCCTTTACACCGACTTCATCCCTCACCTCGTCGGCGCCGATGGCGCGATCCGTGGGCCAGCCGCATCGGGTCGGGTTTCGTTTGTTACCCGCGACGACATCGCCGATGCAGTGGTGGCAGTGCTGACGACGGATGTGTTCGATGGCCAGACCTTTGACATCACGGGCCCGGAGGCGATCACATTGAACGAGGCGGCGGCCGTGCTGACCGAGTTCGCGGGGAAAACCATCACCTATGTTGCTGAGACGGAGGAGGAGGCTTACGCCTCCCGAGCGCACTACGGCGCTCCCGATTGGGAAGTCGAGGGTTGGGTCACCTCGTATCAAGCGATCGCGCAAGCGGAGATGGAGGTGGTGTCCAACTCAGTCGAGACTCTCACATTCCACCGCCCGTTATCGGTGCGGGAGTTCCTCGCCGCCAACCCGGAGAGCTACGCCCAGCTCACCCGAACGTCGGGGGACGCTTCTCCCTAACGGCCGCCAAGCCCTCACGGGGATCGGGACCGAGGAACCCCAGGAATTCGTATGCCACGGAAGCGTCAAAGGCTGGGTACGCCGCCCGCAGCCAATGGTTGAGGGTGTGCTTGGTCCACGACAATGCCTCGGCCGGACCGGCGGCAAGGCGTCCGGCGATGCGGCGGGCTTCTTCGAGGAGCTGGTCGTCGTCAACTACCTTGGCCACGAGACCGAGTCTTTCGGCCTCGGTCCCATCGATGGGTTCGTTGGTCAGGAGGTGATATTTGGCTTTTGCCATTCCCACCAGTAATGGCCAGATCAGCACCGCATGGTCGCCGGCGGCGACGCCGAGCGTGGTGTGACCGTCCAGGATCCGGGCCGAGCGCCCGGCGATCGGGATGTCGGCGAGGAGGGCGGCCGCCAGACCCGCACCGACCGCCACGCCGTTGATAACGGAGACGATCGGTTTCGAACACTCGATGAGATTGCGGACCAAATCCCGCGCCTCTCGCAAGGTCCGGCGATGGACCGCGGAGTCGTTCATCATCGCCTCGATGAGGCTGAAGTCGCCTCCCGCGGAAAAGGCCCGGCCTTCGGCCCGAAGCAGGATCACCTTGGTCTCGGGATCGGCATCAAGATCCGACCAAATCGAAGTGAGTTCGCGATGGCCGGCAACGTCGACCGAGTTGAGTCGCTCGGGGTTGTTCAGCACCACCTCGGTGACGCCCGAAGGCTGACGGTCGATTTGCAGGGTCTGATAGTCCTCGATCACGAGGGCAATAATGACTAAATGGGAGACGGCAAGCCAACCGCCCTGGTTACGGGCTCATCGTCGGGAATCGGTCTCGCCACCGCCAAGCAGTTGCTCGACTCTTCATATCGGGTGGGGTTGTTGGACATCTCCCTCCACCAGATCGAGCACCCCGACGCCATTCCGTTTCGAGTTGATCTGCGCGATCGAGATGATGTCCGTCAGGTAGTTGCCGCCGCCTCCGAGGAGCTGGGGACCTTCCAGGTCTTGATCAACTGCGCCGGCTGGGACCAGGCCATGCCCTTCACCGACACCGACGACGCCTTTTGGAGCAAGGTGATCGACATCAACCTCTTGGGCCCGATGGCCGTTACCCACGCTGCCCTGCGTTATCTCGAAGACGGGGGTGCGATCGTCAACGTCGCCTCCGACGCCGGCCGGGTGGGTTCGTCGGGCGAGGTGGTGTACTCGGCTGCCAAGGGCGGGGTGATCGCCTTCACCAAGGCTTTGGCGCGCGAGGTGGCGAAGCGAGGGATCAGGGTCAACGCCGTCGCCCCGGGACCCACCGATACCCCTTTCCTGGCGGGGTTCGATGAGTCGGGAAAGCTGGCCGAGGCGATGATCCGCCAAACCCCGCTTCGCAAGCTGGCCACTCCCGAAGACGTCGCCACCGCGATCTCGTTTCTCGCCTCCCCGGCCGCCGGTCACATCACTGGACAGGTGCTGTCGGTCTCGGGCGGCTTGACAATGGTGTAGCGCTAGCAGCGGTGCGGAACTGACGCTTCGATCAGGTCGGCGCGGCGTGCTGCCTCGGCACGCTCGCCCTCGGAGTCCTGGCGCCGGGCCAGGTAGATGAAAGGAAGGGCGACGGCGTGGATCGCGGCCGCCACCAGGTAGGAAGGGCCGTAGCCACTCCGGTCAGCCACCCGGCCCAGGAAGGGCTGCGCGACCGCCCCGCCGGCCGAGCCGACCAGTGCATCGAGAGACAGCACGGTGGCGCGTTGGGAAGAGGGGATGCAGCCGTTGAGAAAGGCCTGGCGGACGGGGAAGACCGCCGAATGGAAGAAGGACCAGACCATCAACGCTGTCGCTACCAACCAAAAGCTGCGGCCGAGCCCGACCATGACCAGCGAAAGGGTGGAAAGACCTGTTCCCACGAGGATGGCGGTGGTGCGGCGCGAAAAGATCTTCTGGATCCAGGGGACGACGAGGCCGCCGAGGATCTGGGCTCCCGCAAACACCGCCGCCGCCAGCCCGGCGAGACCGAAGGCGGACTCGTCGCCATAGAGCTGAAGGAGATAAGGCTGCATGGCGTAAAAGCCATAGAAGGCAACCCCGGAGAGGAAGAACGACGACAGGATCAGCCATCTCAGGTTGGGGTTGCCAAGACCGGTGCGCACCGACTCGGTAAGAACGCTCTTCACTTCGGCCACCAGGTTGGCCTGGTCCATGCGAGTGAAACCGAGATCGTGCATAGAGCGCAGTGCGACGACGAAGGTGAGACCCAGGAGAACCGCCCGGATGACGTAGGGAACGGCGAGCGAGCTGAACTGGGCCACCACGCCTCCGGCGACCGCTCCCACCAGCATCGCGCCCCCCGATACCACCTGTCCCCGGGCGAGGACTTCTTCGAGAGGGCCGTCGTAGCCCGTCGAATCGAGGGCGTCGACCAGCCATGCCTCGGTGGCGCCGGAGAAGAAGGTGAACCCGAGTCCGAGCAGGATCGAGGCAATCGCCCAGCCCCACACCGGAGCCTGGGTCTGCCACATCAACAAATAGAGCAGCGTCGAGAAGAGCAAGGTGATCGTTCCCCAGAGATAGGAAGTGCGGCGGCCCCTGGTGTCGGCCACGACCCCGGTGGGTACCTCGAAAAGGAAGGCCCCCGCGGTGTAGAAGGCGTTGACCAAGAAGGCCTGGGTGTTGGTGAGGCCCGCCGAGAGCAGGAATAGGGTGTTGATGCCCCAGATAAAGGACGAGGCCAGCGTCGAGAGCAGGATCAGGAGGAGATACGTGCGCCTGACCTGGGCGGCTTCGGGGTTCATGGCCGCCGCAGGGTATCGAAGCTTCTACGCGCCCAAACAGCTCATTTGTAAGGGGTCTGCCTGATAAAAACCGTCTTAGTCCCGAGTCTCGATCCGCAAGGCCCGGTGGCCGCCGAGATGGAGACGCTCTGGTGGCTGATGCTCGCCCTCGGCGGGGCGGTCTTCCTGCTTTTCCTCGGTCTCCTCCTCCGGGGCCTCGCCCGCGGCCCAGCCGGTCGGGCGAGTGAGCGCAACTGGCTGGTGGGCGGAGGGCTGGTGATGCCACTGGTAGTGATCACGGTCGTGCTGGGCTTCACCTTGGTGGCGATGGCTCGCCTCGCCAACGCACCGACCGAGGACCAGCTGATCGTCGAAGTCGATGGCCATCAGTGGTGGTGGGAGGTGCGCTATCCGGATCTCGGAGTCGTGACTGCCAATGAGATCCACCTCCCGGTGGAGCGGCCGATTCTCCTGCGGGTGCGGTCGGTTGATGTGATCCACAGCTTCTGGATTCCGTCTTTGGCCGGGAAGATCGATCTCCTTCCCGACAAGACCAACACCATGTCGTTTTCCGCCAGCGAGCCCGGGACTTACCGCGGAGTTTGCGCCGAGTTCTGTGGCCTCCAACACGCCAAGATGAGACTCACTGCCTTCGTCACCTCGGAGGAGGAATTCGACGAGTGGGCGCGCCAGCAGGCGCAGCCGGCGACAGTCGAAGCGTCCCGGGGAGGGGAGTTGTTTCTCTCGGCCGCATGCCCCGATTGCCATACGGTGCGAGGTACCCCGGCCGATGGAAGCAACGGCCCCGACCTGACCCACCTCGCCTCTCGCACGACCTTGGCTGCGGGGACGCTTCCCAACAGCACCGAGGACCTGTCGGCGTGGGTTCGCAACCCCCACGAGTTCAAAGAAGGGGTCGAGATGGAGGCCGCCGAACTAAGCGAGGCTGATCTCGCTGATCTCATTGCCTATCTCGAGAGCCTGCAGTGAGCGATCGCATTCCCGAGCTCGGCGATCACTACCCCACTGCGGCCACGGTTGTCACCGACCCCATCCTCGACGATCTCTGGGACGACCCGCCGGGCCTCTGGGGAAAGCTGAAGGCGGTCCAGAACGATGCCATCGGCAAGCGTCTCATACTCACCGGCTTCTTCTTCCTCATTCTCGGAGGCTCGGTCGACTCGGTGGTGATGAGGATGCAGCTGGCCTTTCCCAACAACACCCTGGTCAGCGCCCAGACCTACAGCGAGCTCTTCACCAATCACGGGTCGGTGACCATGTTCTTGGTCATCCTCCCCATCTTCGAAGGCTTTGCCATCCTCATGCTCCCCCTCCTGCTCGGCGCCCGCGAGATGCCCTTCCCTCGCCTCGGCGCCTACTCGTACTTCACCTTCCTGATGGGAGGGCTGCTCTATTACTCGGGCACCCTCTTCTCCGCCGTCCCCGACGCCGGCTGGTTCGCCTACACCCCGCTATCGGGACCGAATTTCTCCCCCGACCTCGCCATCGACGTTTGGGTGCTGGGCTTGGGGGTGGCAGAGGTGGGAGCGATCGCCGCCGCCATCGAAATCATCATCGGGATCATGAAGGTGCGAGCCCCCGGGATGACCCTCGCCCGGATGCCGCTCTTCGCCTGGGCGATGCTGGTGACCGCCTTCATGATCCTCTTCGCCTTCACCCCGCTGATCATTGGCAGTCTTCTCCTCGAGCTCGATCGAGGCTTTGGCACCCAGTTCTTCAACCCCGAGGCGGGCGGGAGCTCCCTCCTCTGGCAGCACCTCTTCTGGATCTTCGGACATCCGGAGGTCTATATCCAGTTCCTTCCCGCCACCGGAATCGTCTCGATGGTGATCCCGGTATTCGTGCGACGAAGGATGGTCGGCTACCCGTGGATCGTGGCCTCGCTGGTGGCGATTGGCTTTCTCTCCTTCGGGCTCTGGGCCCACCACATGTTCGCTGCCGGTCTTGCCCCCATCGTCTTGGGATTCTTCGCCGCAGCCTCGATGGCGATTGCCATTCCCGCCGGAATCCAGATCTTCGCCTGGGTGGCCACCATCTGGGAGGGGAAGCCGGTGTGGAAAACACCTTTCCTATTTGTGCTCGGCTTCCTGTTCCTGTTCGTGTTGGGGGGGATCACCGGCGTGATGGTCGCCTCAGTCCCCTTCGACCTCCAGGCCCACGACTCTTACTTCGTCGTCGCCCATCTTCACTATGTCCTCATCGGCGGTGTGGCCTTCCCGATCTTTGCCGGCGTCTATCACTGGTTGCCGAAATACACGGGAAAGCTCTTGAACGAAAGGCTCGGGAAGTGGAATTTCTGGCTGCTCTTTATCGGAGTCAACGTGACCTTCTTCCCGATGCACATCGTCGGCCTGATGGGAATGCCCCGGCGGATCTATACCTATCCCGAGGGGCTGGGATGGGAGACCTACAACCTCATCTCCACTATCGGGGTCTTCATCATCGTCGCCGGGATCGCGGTGTTCATCTGGAACCTGGCCTACAGCCTCCGGCGGGGAGAGGTGGCAGGAAACAACCCCTGGGGCGGAGACACGCTGGAATGGGCGGTGAGCTCTCCCCCGCTCCAACACAGCTGGTCGGTGCCGCCGATCGTTGAGAGCCGCCACCCGCTCTGGGACCAAACCGAGCTCCACCGCGGCGAGGACGAGCGCCTGGTGCGGGCCCTGTCGGAGTGGCCCCTGCGCTGGCGGGCAGCCTTGGTAACGGGCACCGCTACCGGGCGGCCCGAGGAGATCTTCCGGGTGGCCAATCCCTCGATCTGGCCCTTCGTCGCCGCCGTCGGGACCGTGGTCATCTTCGCGGCCGAGCTCTTCAAGGTCCGCTGGGGGGCCTTCGTTGGGGCGGCGATCGTGGTTGTGGGAGTCGTGCTCTGGAATCGTCCCCAAACCGCTCCCATCACCGAACAGGAAGAGGTCGAATTTGAGGAAAGGCATGGGATTCCGGTTCGGGTGGGGGGGAGTCTGCAGGTGGCGAAGTGGGGCATGGGACTCATCGTCTTATTCGTGGCCATCGCCTTCGCCAGCCTCCTCCTCTCCTACTTCTACCTGATGATCGAAAACCCCGATTGGCCTCCAGCCGGAATGGTCCTCCCCGGTCTCGGTCTGCCGTCGCTGGCGGTGGGTCTGGTCGTGATCAGCGGGATAGCGATAAGCCGGGCGCGGGCGGCGATGCGAGGAGACAGCCGCGCCGGGCTCCTGTCAGGTGCCGCCGTGGCCACGTTGCTCATGGTCGGAGCCGGGGTGGTCCAGTCCTCCCAACTCGGCGCCCTCGCCTTTGATTCGAAGACCGACGCCTACGGCTCGATCTTTTACACCTTGGCCGGGTTCATCCTGGTCGTTGCTGGAGCGGCGGTGATCATGGGCCTCCTCACCATCTACTGGACCTGGCGAGGTGAGTACACGGCTCGCCGCCACGCCCCAGTGGACAACGTGGTCCGCTTCTGGCTCACCGCCGTGGTGGTCTGGGCGATCGGCTTTGGCGTGCTTTACCTCACCCCCTACCTCACCTAAGTCGTTTTTATCAGGTAGACCGCTCGGAAACCGAGCGGTCTACGCGCGGAAAGTCCTAAATACCGCTAGCCCTGGACCTCAATGCTTCCCTGCATCCAGGGATGGATGGCGCAGAAGTAAAAGACGGTTTCTCCCGGGCTGACGTTCTCGAGAGTCACGGTCACCGAGGGCGGAAAGCCGTTCCCGAACAGGAACGAGTCGCCATCGTCGCCGAAGCCGTCCCCGAGGCCGAGTTCCAGGACCGGTGCCGCCATGTCGGGAAAGTGGCCGCCGAAGGCGGCGCCGAGGGCGGCATCGCATTCCGCACACGGTTCGATCCCGATGAACTCGAGGAACGTCTCCACCAGAGCATCCGGGTTCCGAGTCAGGGTGACCGTATGCGGCGCTCCGATCTTGTCTCCCGCCTCCCAGGTAATCGATTCACCAACGGCGACGGTCAAGGGCCCGGGCGAAAATCGCAGGGTCGAATTGACTCCCACGTTGACCCTGAGGACTTCATCACCGCGAGTCGTCACAGTCCGACTTCCAGCCGCTGCCGCCGCCGCCAGAGCCAAGGCCGTGATCGCCATTACTCCGACCGTTACCAAAACCAATCTCCGCTTCATCAATCCACTCCTCCCAATTGGTCGTTAAATCGATGCGTTCCAGATCCGAGACTGCCCCGGCCCACCTCCCTCCGCACTCACCGCGCGACACAGTACCGCCGACGCCTATACGCAGCCGTCCCCAGCACCGGTTCTCTGTGTCGATAGACCGAAGGCTCTCCCATACTGGAAGTTCCATCAAATGACCCATCCCAGCGGACAAACACCGCATCCCCACCTGCGGACGGATCGCTGGATCGTCCTGTTTCTGGCGGGACCTGTGATTTGGTACATCTTTTTCTGGGTGATCTATTTGATGGCTGAGGCGGCCTGCGTCTCGACGCTGGCCTTCACCGAGACCGCCGGCCTTCCCACCGTCGCCGTGCTCACCCTCGCGTTGACGCTCATCACCGCAGTACCGGTGGTCTGGTTCATGGTCCGCGCCTTCCG
>JAICGW010000100.1 GCA_025922945.1 Acidimicrobiia bacterium
CGCGTTTTGGGGAAGGCCGACCAACAGGAACCCGACGATCCCTGACACCATCACCGCCGGCACCGCGACGAGCTTCAAGGTATCGGCGCCGATACGCCCGAGGAACAGGACGTCCTTGGCGATGTCGATCTCATGGGGTTCGCCGACCATGGTCCCAGCCGCCAGGGCCGGACCCGACCCCACCGCCAAGGCGGCGAGGGGGTCGACCGGGGCGGCCGGAGTAGTGGTCGGCGCCGCCGGAGGGGCAGTTGTGGGAGGAGAAGATGTGGTAACGAGCGGAGAGGTTGGTGATGGTGTCAGGACCGGGGCCGACGTCGACGGGGAACCGGTAGTGGTGGCGGTGGTGCTAGTCGTGGCTGCGGCGCTGGTAGTTGTCGTGGCGGAGGAAACGAGGTTTACGGTGACCGTGGCGGTGGCGCAGGCCCCCGATGAGCTGCAGACCGAGTATTGAAAGGTGTCGGTGCCGGACCCATCGCCGCTGTATTTGATCTTGGGCGATCCGGAGGCGATGACCGTCGCCGATCCAATGGTTGGCTGCGTAAGAAGGACCAGGGTGGACGGGTCGATATCCCCAGAGTCGTTGGCGAGGACGTAGATCTGGACAGTCTTACCGTCGGTCTCGGCCCAGTCATCAACCACTACCGGCGCGCTTTGTGCCGACGCCGAGAGCGCGATCCCGAGCAGCACGGCGAGGGCGCCGCCAAGGATCGAGGGCCGCTTCATGCGGTAGCCATCACCAGTCGCTCATTGACGGCGTGGACCGGGCGCTCAGCCATGGGCATCGTGACCGAGAACCACGTTTCGCCCTTGACTCGGCGGTACGAGACCTCACAGTCCATGAGTCGGCAGAGTTCCTGCACGATGGCCAGTCCTAGCCCGACCGAACCCATGATGACCGGAGCCTCCCCGGTGTGGACAAAGCGGCTGAACAGGCGCTCTTGAACGTGCATGGGTACTCCAGGTCCGTCATCGATCACGGTGCAGATGTACGTGTTGTCCTTGACCACGCCCCGGACCTTGATCCTCGACCCGCCGTGCTTTCGGGCATTCACCAGCAGATTTCGCAGCACCTGACGGAATCGTTCAGGATCGATCACGACCATGGCGTCCTGACAGAACACTTCGACCTCAGTGCGCATCAATTCGACGAAACGGACCACTTCATCCACCTCATCTTGAATCGAGGCATCGATCAGATTGATGGTGAGAGCGTTCGCATCGGCCCGAGCCGCGGTCAGGAGATCATCGACCATTCGGCTCAGCTCCGCCGACTGATCGACAATCAAACGCACGACTTCGAGTTCGGCAGGCTCGAGGTTGGAGCTCTCGAGCAACTGGGCGAAGCCCACGATCCCGGTCAACGGTGTCCGCAGTTCGTGAGAGACGTTGGCGATGAATTCATCTTTGGACTTGTTGATGGTCCGCTCGGATTCGATGCGTAGGCGCAGCTCGGACTGCGCCCGCTGACGATTCATTACCCATCGGTAGACCGTCATGCCGGCGGCCGGGAGGGCGAAAGCGAGTAGGAAACGAATCACGTCGGCCACCCTCCCGAGAACTGACGTCGTTTGATTGATCTCCGCCGCATCGGCTCGCTGCAAGGTATTGAGGTTTTCCTGCAAGCGTTCGAGCGCGGGCTCGACGTCGCTGCCAATGGCCGCGGCCGCCAAGGCCGGTTGGGCCGTCTCCAGATAGGCAATCGCCTCTTCCGCTGAATCCACCAAAGCGGTTAGCCGGGCGATGGTGGACGTGGGCTCTTCCGGCAGCAACCTGGAAAGAGCCTCGAGCTCGAACGACGCGGCCGATATAGCGGAGCGAGCGGACTCAATTAGGCCCTTGACAGTCTCCGGCGAAGCGGAGTCTCCGAGGACATAGGCCGCCTGGGTCAGATAGACCACCGATAGGTTGGCCGAGCCTTGAGCTCGTTCGATGTGCTGGACCCGGGTGGCCAGGCCTGCGACTCGTTGTCCGTTATAGGCACCAACGAAGACGGCTGCGGCCGATGCGATCAAGAGCAGGACCACGGCAAACGCCACCAATAGGGGCCGGTCCCGAGGCGTCCCTTCCTTGGATTTGACCGCGGTGTGGTCCATCGGGAACTTATCGACCGTACGGCCCGTTTCAGCGATGACTATTCGTCGCCGCTCGAAGGGTCTAGCCCGATTCCCCGTCGGGCTTATTCTTCTAGCCTTGGTTGGGAGGTGATGAGTGCCCGGTGACCGGTTCCTTGAACTCGCGATGGCACAGGACCGTCACGTGCTCGATGTTCTTTTTGGGGACGCCCCGGAAGCAGTGACCGTCCAGGACCGTTCCGGAGACCTGGTCTACGCCAACGACAAGGCCGCAGAGATACTCGGATTTACCACCGGCGCCGAATTGGCCAATGCGCCGGTGAGCGCCCTGGTGGGTCGCTTCGAGATGGTTGATGAAACCGGACAGCCTCTCGACCTCGACACCCTTCCCGGGCGACGCGTGCTCAACGGACTTACAGCGAACGAAATAACAGTCGGTTATCGCGTCAAAGGCGCTGGCAAGATCAAGTGGTCAAGGGTGAATGCCAGCCCGATCAAGAACGACGCCGGAGAGGTGGTCTGGGCAATCAACTTCTTCCTCGACATCTCCGAACACGTAAGTCAGCAGGAGGTAGCGAGGTTGCTGGTTCGGCTCACCACGATCCTTAGCGCCACTTCTCTTCCCGAGGGTCCCGACTTCTCTGCGGTGGCAGAAATACTCGTTCCGGAATTGGCAACTTGGTGTGGCTTCCGCGTGCTTGACGAGTCCGACCGCCTCGTGCCTGTCGCGGCTGCGCATTCGGGGTCCGAATACGGGAACGCGCTCTTCGATATAGGCGATCCCACAGGTTCACCGGAACCGATTCAAGCGCAGGTTCTGTCGACTGGTCGCCGGGCGTACTTTCCTGACATGACGAAAGAGTTGTCGGCTCGCGCCGAGGAACGATTTGGCTCTCGAATAGGCGAGTTGGTCGAGCGGCTTCAGCTGAGATCAATCGTCTGCGTTCCCCTTGGCCCTCCCGGCGCCGCTCTCGGAACCATGACATTGGTCCGAACTCAGTCAGAACCGTCATTTGATAGCGATGACCTCGCCTTGATTGACGCGATCGCCGATCGGATAGGCGTAGCACTCACCAACTCCAAGGCCTATCAGCGTGAGCATGAGACAGCGGAAGCGCTCCGGCGAGGTCTCGTGCCTTCCTCCCTTCCAAACATTCCCGGACTCGAGATCGCGGCGCGTTACGAACCGCTGGCCCGTATAGGACAGGTCGGAGGCGACTTCTTTGATTTCGTCGGCGTCGACGACGGTCGCTACGGCATCGTTGTCGGGGATATCGAAGGCAAGGGTGTTTCAGCGGCTGCAGCCGTAGCAGTGGCACGGTCCGCGCTCCGAACGGCGATCTTGCTCGAACCGAAGCCGTCCGTAGTCGTCGGTCAACTCAATCAAACGATGCTCTCCCAGCCGGGGGCCCGGATGTGCACAGTCGCCTACATCTTGCTCGATCGAGATGACGACCGATTCTCGGCCACGGTGACGCTCGCCGGACATCCCCCGCCGTTGTTGTACCGGGCCGACGGCACCTGGGCATTCTTAGGTACCCCATGTCCCCCGGCCGGAGTGCTCGAAACCCTCGATCCCCAGCCTGTCTCTCTGGAACTTTTTCCGGGAGATGTTCTGGTTCTTTACACCGATGGCATCTCCCGGCGCGACCTGCCCCCTCCCGAGACTGTCGCGTCGCTGGGTCCGTGCAGAAGCGACGAACCTCTCCAGGCCTACGTTGATCGGGCGCTCGACGAGTTTCGCTCGGTGGTCCCCACCGTCCGCGACGACATCATCTTGATCGCCATTCGGGTCGTGGGCATCCAGCCCGCCGCCCCGGCCATCGATCGGGGGTTTGAATCACTCTCAGATCAGGTACCGAGCCGTAGCATGGCTTCTGTATCCAATGCCTAGAACCGCGCCCCTCGACAGGAACCTACCCGGAAGCATCGAGCGTCGCTTCCCCCCCGAGTCTCAATCCGCCTCGGCTGCCCGCGCCTTCGTACTCGCCGCGGGCTGGAGCGACGACGCCGACACCAATCTCCGGTTGGCGACGGTGGTCTCGGAGTTGGTCACAAACGCCATCCTGCATGCCCGGACCGCGTTCCTGGTGACTGTGATCCTTAAGGGAGAAACCATCCGGGTTGCCGTGCGCGACAACAGCGCTGCACTCCCCGTCCGACGTGACTATCAAAACCTCCAGCCCACTGGCCGCGGCCTCCACATCGTCGAAGCCCTGGCCGACCGCTGGGGTGTGGCGGAGGAGTCGGAGGGGAAAACGGTCTGGTTCGAGCTGGAACGGGAGAAAGTGGCGTGAGCGAGTACGAGCACATGGTCGAGGTGCGGTTGTTGGAAACGCCTATCGAACTCTGGCGTCGGGCCTCGGCCCACCACGAGGCAATCCAGCGCGAGCTCGACATCGTCAAGGCCGACCTGCCGAAAGGCTCGGTGCCCCATCAGCTCTCCGAGCTTCTCGAAGAGCTCGATCTAAGGTTTGCCGGGGTCGGTGATCCGACGCGCCAGGAGCTTTTTGCGGCCGCGGAGCGGGGCGAGCATCAAATCGATCTCGTTTACCGGATCCCGCCCGAAGCGGTAGCTGCCGCTAAACGGCTGGATGAGATGCTCGACGCGGTAGACGAATTCTGCCGGGCAGGAGAGAGGCTCCTCACATTGGCGACTCCACCCGAGCTGGTCTCGTTCCGGAAGTGGTCCCTTGGCGAGTTCGTTCGACAGGTCGACAACGGGCAAAAGCCGACGCCATGGAGCGGCTTCCGTCCGGAACCAGAATCCTCGGCTTCGCCCGAAACCCCGACGTCACCCGGCGAGGGCGAGGAGCTGATTCGATTCGAAGGCGATCTCGACCTGGCTTCGTCGGGCGCTCTGCGAAACAGGATCCTGGGAGCCCGTCGGGGCCGGGCCTCGCAAGTAACCCTCGATCTCAGCCGCGTGGAGATGGTGGACTCCGTCGGCATAAGCCTTCTCATCACCGCTCATGCCCGTCTCAAGGAGGACGGAGCGGTGATGCGTCTCATAGTCCCGACCAGCCTGCGCCGTCTCTTCGAAATCAGCGGCATCATCGAATTACTCAATCCGGAATTCGTCAAGGATCCGCGAGAACCGGCACTCGCAGAGGGATCCTGACCTCCCGGCGTCAGCGCCAGACCGACAGGATGATCGCCGCCAAAATGATCCCCGCGGCGGCATACCCGCCAGAGATGACAAACCATTTCATTGGTTCGGGCTTCGTGGGCTCGAACTTGGCGGTGGTAAAGAAGATCGACCCTGCGAAAAGGACTCCAAGGACGACTCCCAAAACCAAACCCTCGGCGAAGGTATCGGTATCGGTGGCGACAGTGAGCATGGCGATGGAGACCACGATCAGCAAGTACCCAAAGAAGGGCAGGAGGTAGAAGACAGCCGAAGCTGGAGGCGTCGCCTCCGCCGCGTTCCAGCCGATCGATTTCGCCCAGCGGTCGCCGAAAACGCCTCGGGAATACCACAGGGCGCCGAGTCCGTAATAAACGATGGTGGCGACGATGACAGCGAGCCAGTTGAGCTCTCCCAAGGTGGCGAAGGTCATAACCGGACGATACGCCGCCAGACCGACTCCCGCTGGCCGGACATGAGTTTCGGTTAACTCGACGCGATACTCAACGAGTTCGGACCTGAGGAGCGTCGATGGAGCACACCCCTGCAAGCCGGCTCGAGTGGAGCCCCGGATCGATCGACACCTTCACTGGCAAGGTGTGGTCGACTCCTATGTCCCGCGATCCCGATCGCCCGGTGACAGTCATTGGAGTCCTGTTCGAGCCAGGTGCTCGCACTTTCTGGCATTCGCATCCTGAGGGTCAGGTGCTCTATGTCGCCACAGGTGTCGGGCGAGTGGGTAACGCCGATGGCCGGATCACGGAGATCGCCGCCGGAGATGTGATCTATACGCCGGCCGGCGAAAGTCATTGGCACGGCGCCAGCCCGACGTCGCCCATGATGCATCTCTCGATAACCAGTGGAGGAGCAACGGTATGGGACAAGCGAGATGTCTCCGACCAGGAGTATTCCGGCGCCTCCGAGGCTCAATGAGAGCTCGATAGCTCCTAGAGGACGGGTAGAAGTTGATTGAAGAGGGCACGGACTCGATCGGCGGCCGCGTTGGCGACCTCGATCACCTCGTCGGCACTCAGCCGGCTCGCTGACAATCCCGCCGCACGATTTGTGCACAACGAGAGTCCCAGCACCTCTGCCCCCATGTGCCGGGCGGCGGTTGCTTCCGGAACGGTTGACATACCAACCAACCCGGCGCCGAGCATCCGGGCCATACGAACCTCGGCCGGGGTTTCAAACATGGGGCCGTGCCACCAGAAATAGATCGCCTCCTTCAATTTCTGGCCTACAGCCGCCGCGGCCGCGTGGGCCTTGGCCCGCAGTTCGGGTGTGTAGACGTCGGTCATATCCGGAAAGCGTGGTCCGAGGCGTTCGTCGTTCATTCCGAGCAATGGGCTGATACCGCTCATATTGAGGTGATCGGTCATTAGGACTAGATCGCCGGGTGAGATGTCGTCACCGCACCCGCCGGCGGCATTGGTCAGCACCACCTGCCGGGCGCCGGCCAGGATCGCCGCCCTCACCGGAAAGGTCACTGCTTCCATCCCCAACCCCTCGTAGGCGTGAACTCGACCGGCCAAGAGCAAAACCTGGTGGTTGCCGAACTGCGCCGAGTAGGCGGTACCCCCATGTCCGATTGCTTGCGGAATCGGAAAGCCGAGCTCGGCATATGGCAAGGCTTGGCTTCTTTCGAGAGTCCGCCCGTAGTCACCGAGACCCGAGCCGAGGACCACCACCACGTCGTGCGCTTCCAGGCCGGTGCGGCGGCGAATACCCGCGGCCGCTGCCTGGAGCCTGGAGTAGAGGTCGCCCACGCCCGTTCAGCGAAGACTGAAGGGGGGATAACGATCGGTGATGAGGAGAAAGGCGTAAGCGCTCACCCTCAAGCTCCACCGACCGACGCCCACCACGAAATCGAACAGTGATCGCGGATAGCGCCCGGTGAAGAGGATGCCGAACCAGGCGACAAAGATGGCCAGGAGGGCGAGGAACACCAAGACTACGAGCACGAGATAGTGCGGAATGGCCAGAATCCACTTCACCAGCGGCATCCAGCGGTTGAGGTCACGTTCGACATTCGGGTAGTCGAGCTCAAGATGGACAGCTTGTTCGTCGGTTGTCGACGGATACCTGTCCGTGAGCAATGCGAGGTAGGCGCCCACTCGGGTCGAGAATCGATTCAACTCCAAGGCGAAGTCGAACCACCAGCGCGGGTACTTCCGTCGGAAGAGGATCATCAGCAGTGTGGCGACGAACAAGCCCCCGGTGATTCCGCCCCCACTCCTGGTGATCTGTCGCCCGGTTTCGTCGGTTATCACTTCGCCGCCGTTGGCCGTCAGCACACTGAGGACGATCAGGATGGGGATGACCCAGATGAGACGGAAGGCAGTGCTGAGGCGGTCGAGACGCTCTGGATAATCGACCAGCAGACGTGCCGGATACGTGTCCCCTGACATCGAGTTCATATGGTGAGACAACCTTTCCTTCTCTTAAGTTGCATGGCGCTGCGACTAACGTAGCCACGCGCCCCCACGATCAGTCAACTGATCCTCACTATTCGAGAACCGGCGTTCGAATTCGGACCCGATCTCATTCTCGAGGGAACGTCAGAGATCCGGAGATAGCCACCATGCCTGAGCCGTCGATGCAAGGATCGCTCTTCTCGGCACCCGCCGATGAGGGTGAATTCGACCGGTCATTTTCCGGCATCGAGCGCATAGAGCTGGGTCAGGGCGCCTGGCTCGATCGCCAGCCCGGCTGGGCCTACGAGCCCGATGAACTTTTCGTCAGAGTGCTTGAGGGACTCGACTGGCGCGAGGGCGTCGAACGGATACGGGGCGTCGAGGTCCCTCGCCCCCGGTTGGTGGCCTCCTTCGGTGGTGCGGATACCCCCAGCGGGCTGGAGTTGATCGGGGAGATGTCGTCTGTCCTGAGCGAGCGTTACGGCGTCGGTCTCGAGCGGATCACCTGCAACCTCTACCGAGACGGAAGGGATAGCGTCGCCTGGCATGGCGATCGCGTCGCTCGCAACCTCCCAGAAGCCACAGTGGCCATTCTCTCCCTCGGCACTCCGCGCACATTCCGCGTGCGACCCAAAGGAGGCGGTCCGAGCATCGGCTGGCCAGCTGGCCATGGGGACCTCATCGTGATGGGCGGCTCATGTCAGCGCACCCACGACCACAGCATCCCCAAGGTCAGCAAGGCCGGGCAGCGGATTGCGGTCATGTTCCGACACCGCTACGACTGATCACCCCACGGAAGCCATTCCGTCGGGGAAGTTTGTTGGCCAGTGAACCTGGGTATCCCGCCCCTGCGTC
>JAICGW010000101.1 GCA_025922945.1 Acidimicrobiia bacterium
CGGAGACGCCGGCGCTCGTCTTCGGCGAACCCGCCCCAGACGCCCGACTCTTGATTCGATTCGAGGGCGTATTGGAGACAGTCTTCCTGCACCGTGCAAACGGCGCAGATCTGTTTGGCGGCGGCGATTTGTTCGATGGCTGGCCCGGTGCTGCCGATGGGGAAGAAGAGACTCGGCTCCGAGTCCCGGCAGGCGGCGAGGTCCCTCCATTCGGTGGTGACAGTGAGCGTGGGGGTGGTCGTCATCGGGGTCCTTTGTGAACGCTTTCACAAGTTCGACCAGAACTAGTGAATAAGGGTTTTGTGATTGATCAGTCTGCACGGTACTCACGGCTCGGGTGACCCGCAATCGATTTCGTCTTCGGATTTCTAGAGATGGCCTCCAGAAATCAGGGAATGGTGGTTATCGGCCACCGAGGCTGGCCGACCCGGTTTCCCGACAATTCCCTCGAGGGAATCAAAGCGGCGGCCGAGGTGGCGGCCATGGTGGAGGTCGACGTGCGGCGCCACCCCTCGGGGGCGCTGGTTTTATCCCACGACCCCGTCACCGGGGAGAGTCAGGCACCCACGCTCGACCAGGTTTTGGCGACGGTGTCCTCGCCACTAAACCTCGAGATCAAGAATTTTCCCGGTGAATACGGATTCGAAGACGATCACCGACTGGCCCTGGAAGCCGCCACCCGGGCCCGACCGGGGGACCTGCTGACCTGCTTTTTCTGGCCCACGGTCGACGAGGTTCGGCTTCGGCATCCGACGGTGGCCACCGGTCTGTTGATCGATGTCGGTGCCAGCGTCGCCGACGCCACCGCCCACGCCCAACACCTTGGCCACGGGACTCTGGCACCGAACTGGGAATTGGCGCTATCGCAGCCAGATGAGATCAGACGGGCCGCCGCCGCCGGCCTCGCCGTGGCCGTGTGGACCGTAAATGACCCCACGATCATCCCGGCATTGGCCAAACTCGGAGTTGGCGCCATCATTACCGATCATCCTGGCCTGATGGCCGCCGCCCTCGCTGACAGGATCTCTACATGACCATCAAGGAAGACCTCAACGCCGAACTAAAAGACGCCATGAAGGCCCGCGACGCCCGGCGACGCGATGTCATCCGCATGATCGAAACCGAGGTGACCCTGGCTCGCTCCGCCCCGGGCTTCAAGGGTGAGGTTGACGACGCTCTCTACCGAAAGGTCATCGCCGCCTACGCCAAGAAGATGGAAAAAGCCAAAGGTGAGTTCGAACAAGCGGGCGACCGGGGAGCGCCGATGGCGGAGAAGCTGGGGTGGGAGGTCGAATATTTGAGCCGCTGGCTACCAAAGAAGCTGGACGAGGCGTCGACCGCGGCGTTGGTTCGATCAGCGATCGCCGAACTCGGCGTGGCCGGGGATTCCAAAGCCTCGGGCCGGGTGATCGGCCAGATCATGAAGGATCACAAGGATGAGGTCGACGGAGCTCTCGTCAATCGTCTGGTGGCAGAGGCACTGAACGAAGGCTGACGGTATCGAAAAACCTGTTACCGCCGTCTACCAGCCGATGCTGGCCACCGCCTGGCCGAAAGCATTCGACTCAGACGACTGGTGGTTCGACCTCAAATGGGATGGGTTCCGCTGCCTGGCGTATACGGACGAGAAGCGAGTACTGCTTCGTTCCCGAAACGGCAAGGACCTGGGTGGCCGCTACCCCGACCTGCTCGGTCTGCGAACCTCGCTTCCGGCGGTCATCGACGGCGAGATTGTCGCCGTCGGTCCGGACGGCAAGCCGTCATTCTTCCAACTAGGGATGGCACCATCGCAGTTGGTCGTCTTCGACCTGCTGTATCTCGGAAAGGATGTGACGTCGCTTCCTCTCGAAGAGCGCTGGGACCTGCTCGGGGAGCTTGAGATCGAGGGGCCGATCATCCGCGCCGACCCCACCCGGGGAGAGGGAGTGGCCCTCTTCGAGGCGGTGAAGGACGCGGGTCTCGAAGGAATCGTCGGGAAGAAGTCGGGTTCTCGTTATCAACCGGGTCGGCGGTCGGCTGATTGGCGCAAAGTGGTCGCCCGGTCACAACTGCGAGCGGTGGTGGGCGGCTACATGCGGGGCGAAGGGGGTCGGGCGGGGTCGTTCGGTTCGTTGATCGTCGGCCTCTATCGGGGCGACCAGTTGCTGGTGGCGGGAGCGGCAGGGTCGGGGCTCGACGAGCGCTCGCTGCGAACGCTGTTACCCATCCTCAGAGCGAGCGAGCGGCCCAAGTCGCCCTTTGCGGAAAGAGTTGATCGTCCCGGAGAGCCCGTCTGGGTGGAGCCGCAACTGGTGGCGATGATCGAGTACCGGGAATGGACTCCCTACCGGCGATTACGAGCCCCGGTCTACAAGGGCCTGGTCCGCGATGTTGATCCTCTCGAGGTCACGTGGGATTCCGAGGCTCCCGACGCCCCCATTTCTCCCCCCGCAGGGGGGAGTGCCGGCGAAGCCGGGAGGGGGGCGCGGCCTTAGCCGGCCTTGCGCTTCTTGGTGGCTTCGACGCTGGCCTTGAGCGCCTCGAGGAGATCGACCACCTTGGTCGGCTCCGGTGCCTCGGGAGCGACGATTTCCTCGCCTTCGATTTTCTTCTGGGCCGCCTCTTCGATCGCCTGGCGGGTCAGATCCTGATAATCGCCGACCTCGAAGGGGGCAGTGAGGCCATCGATCAGCATCTCGGCCATCTTCACCTCTTCGGGGCGGACATCGGCGTCGCCGTCTAGCTCCTCGAACTCGGCCTCACGGATCTCATCCGGCCAGTACATCGTTTCCATCACCAGAACACCGTCCTTGGCGCGGATCGTCGCGAGCTGCTGCTTGTCGCGGATCGAGACCCTGCAGAGACCGACGCGCTGCTTTGAAACCAGGGCATCGAGCAGGATTCGGTAGGCCTTTGCTCCGGTCTTTTCCGGCGCCAGGTAGTAGGAGGACTTGTAATAGATCGGATCGATCTCGTCCTCGTCGACGAACTGGACCACGTCGACCAGCCGATTGCGATCGCCGGCGGCGGCAGCCTCTAACTCCTCGTCGGTGAACACGACGTACTTTCCCTTTTCCACTTCGTAGCCCTTGACGATGTCTTCCCAGGCGACCTCCTCGCCATCGGACTCGGCCACGCGCTTGTAGCGAATCGGGGAATGATCTTTCTCTCGCAGCATTTTGAACTTGGGGGTCTTTGATTCCGTGGCGGTGTACATGCCGACCGGAATCGTCACCAGACCGAATGAAACGGCACCCTTCCACATTGCTCGCGGCATGTCGGAATGATACCGAGGGCGAAGGGGAAGCCTGAGGGCGAGCCACCGGTGATCAGTACAATTCGGGCATCCCGCCCTCGTAGCTCAGGGGATAGAGCGCTGGCCTCCGGAGCCAGGTGCGTGGGTTCGAATCCCGCCGAGGGCGCTGTTTCCTCCGGGCTAGACCACGCTCACCCAGCCGAAGGGATCCTCCGCCACTCCGGAGTGGATGTCGGTCAACGCCCTTCGCAGCCGCATGGTGTTGGCACCAACTTCGCCGCTACCGACAGTGATCTCCTCGCCCTTGTGAATGAATGTCCCCACGCCGGAGAGAACGGCGGCGGTACCAGAGAGGGCCGCCTCGCCCTCCCAATCGAGGACCTCCTGCACCGGTAGGGGGCGTTCCTCTACCCGGTACCCGAGTCTCTCTGCCAGGCGGAGCGTGGAGTCACGGGTCACCCCGTGGAGGTATGAGCCACTCAGCGGGGCGGTGACGACGACGTCATCTGAGATCAGAAGAAAGTTCGATGCCCCGGTTTCCTCGACCAGGCCGTTGGGGGCGAAAAGGACCTGATCCGCACCGAGGTCCTTCCTCGCCGCCACCACGGTGCGCAAAGCGGCCGCGTAGTTGCCTCCGGTCTTGGCCATCCCGAACCCTTCAGTGGAGCGACGAGCTTCCTCCTCGATCAGGATCCGCAGGGGCCTGATTCCACCCGAGAAGTAATCGCCCACGGGCGAGGCGATGACGAAGTAGAGACCAGAGGCGGGCGGGTGGGCTGCGGCTCCGATGTTCGCCTCGGTGCCGACGAGCGTCGGGCGCAGATAGAGGCTTCCGGGGGGTTCGGGGATCTCGTCTCGATTCGTCCGTACGACTTCTTCGACCATCGCCACCGTCATTTCCACGGGCGGGGGCGGCAGACAGAGAAGCTCTGCGCTTTGAACCAAGCGGGCGGCATGGGCATCGAGCCGAAAGATTCGGGCCGAGCCATCGAGGCCGCGATGCGCTTTCAGGCCCTCGAAGCAGGCACTCCCGTAATGAAACACGTGGGCGGCGGGGTGGAGCGAGAAGTCAGCCGTCTTCTCGATCTCCCAAGCACCAAAGGCACCTTCCTCGAAGCTGGCGACTGCCATCTGGGGTGCGAAGACGGTGCCGAAGGGAGGGAGCTTCGCCATCGCTGGGAGGCTAACGGACTCCGAACAGGGCATACCATCGCCCCGCAGATGGCTGTCGGAATCGGAATTCTGGGCGGGGGAGTGGTCGGTGGTTCCCTGGCGCGTCGCCTTCTCTCCGATCGCCAGGCGATCCTGCAGAAGACCGGCCTCGATCTCGAGCTCGTCAAGATCGCCATCCGGGACACTGAGCGCTCACGGCTTTTCCCAGCCTCCTACGCCACCACCCGGGTCGAGGAAGTGGTCGATGATCCCGACGTCGATCTAGTGGTCGAGCTTTTAGGGGGAAGACGACCCGCCTCATCCCTGGTTCGACGCGCCCTCCAGGCCGGCAAGCCAGTTGTCACCGCCAATAAGGAGCTGCTCGCCGCCGAAGGGCCCGAGCTCTTCGATATCGCCGCCGGAAAGGGAGTCTCTCTTCTCTTCGAAGCGGCGGTGGGAGGCGGTATCCCCCTGATCAGACCCCTGACCGAGTCCCTGGCCGGGGAGAAGCTCACCAGGGTGATCGGGATTGTCAACGGGACGACCAATTACATCCTGTCGGCGATGTCCGAAGCCGGCACTTCGTACGAAGACGCGTTATCGGAAGCCCAACGGTTGGGCTTCGCCGAAGCCGATCCCACCGCCGATGTCGGGGGAGCAGATGCGGCCGCCAAAGCAGTCATTCTCGGGGGTCTGGCGTTCGGGGTCTGGGCGGACGCCGAGGCGGTGTATCGGAGGGGGATCGATGATCTCCAAGTTGCCGATATCGCGTTTGCCCGCGAGCTGGGTTATGTGGTGAAGCTGCTGGCCACCGCCGAGTCGTTGCCCGAGGGGATCTCAGTTCGGGTCCATCCCGCCCTGGTCCCCCTCTCCCACCCCCTGGCCTCGATTCGCGGCGCCACCAACGCCGTCTTCGTAGAGGGTCCCGCCATCGGCCAGCTTCTCTTCTCGGGACCCGGCGCTGGGGGTGAGCCCACCGCCACCGCCGTGCTCGGGGATGTCATCGATGCCTCGCGGGAATTACTCGCCGGAGCCCAGGTGACCCCGCGGGTGATCGTGGGCGCGGGTTCGGTGGCGGAGATGGCGAAGGTGGCAAGTCGCTACTACCTACGGCTCGAGGTTTCCGACAGCCCCGGTGTTCTGGCCTCAATCGCTTCGGCGTTCGGAGAGAACCAGGTGTCGATCGCCTCGGTCCGCCAGGATGGACGGGGCGACGAGGCGACGGTGATCCTGATCACTCACGAGGCCGCCGAACGCGACCACCAGGCGGCGGTCGACCAACTCCGGGCGCTCGCCGTCGTAAAGCAGGTGGCGGCCACGATCCGGGTGTTGGGGGTCGAGTAAGGAGCGATGAGGTTCGTTTCCACCCGGGGTGGCCCAGGCCGGCCCAGCTTCTACGAGATCCTCCTCGGCGGCCTCGCACCCGATGGGGGTCTTTACGTGCCGGAGACCTGGCCTCGACTTGAGCTGGGGCCGACCTATCCCGAGACGGTGGCGAACGCGCTCGAGTCGTTCCTCGCTGACAGCCCGCTGGCGGGGAAGGCGCTCGATCTGGCTCTGGATGCATTTGCTGGCTTTCGCCACCCCGAGGTTGCACCGCTGACCCGGCTGTCCGACGGCCGCTTTCTCCTCGAGCTCTTCTGGGGCCCGACCCTGGCTTTCAAGGACCATGCCCTACAGGTGTTGGGTCGTCTTTTCGAACGCGCCTTGGCGGTGCAGGAAAGGCGGGTGACGGTCCTGGTGGCTACCTCGGGAGATACCGGCTCAGCGGCGATCGCCGCCGGCCGGGGGGCGAAGCGGATCGAGGTGGTGGTTCTCTATCCGAAAGACCGGGTCTCCGGGTTCCAGCGGCGGCAAATGACGACGGTGAACGACGGCAACGTCCGGGCGGTGGCGGTCGAAGGAACCTTCGACGACTGTCAGGGACTGGTCAAACGAGCCTTCGCCGATGAGTCGCTGCGAAGGAATCTGGTGGCCATGAACTCCATCAACTTCGCCCGAATCGTGGTCCAGGCGGCCTATTACGTATGGACCGCCAGCCGGGTTCCAGGGGCCGACTTCGTCGTCCCCACGGGGAATTTCGGGAATGTCTTCTCCGGCTGGGCGGCGCGAAGAATGGGCGCCCCGATTGGGCGGCTGGTCATCGCCAACAACGCCAATCATGGGCTGTTTGATTGGGTTGAGCGGGGGGTCCTCGCCGTTGGCCAAGTGATGCCCACCCTCGCCCCCTCGATGGACATTCAGATTCCATCCAACCTCGAAAGGTATCTCTTCGAGCTAGCCGACCGGGATCCCGATCGGGTGTGGGCCTGGCAGGAAGAGCTTCGATCCAGTGGCCGCATCGAGGTTCCTTCCTCGCTGCACCATGAGGTTGCCGATGAGTTCGCCGCTTCCTGGTTCGATGACAGCCAGATCCTGGCGGCGATCAAGGCGGTCCACGAAACGGAGCAGAGACTCCTCGATCCCCACACCGCCTTGGCCTGGCTGGCAGGCAATGACCACCGACGCCTCGGAGTCGATCAGGTGTTGCTGGCGACCGCCGATCCAACCAAATTCGCTCCCGCCATCGCGGCGGCCACCGGGATCGAGCCTTTACCCGCGCCCGGGTTCGCTCACGTGCTCACCGATCCCGAGCGCCTCTATTCGATTCCCAACGACTTCGCTTCTCTCGCCGCGATCCTGCGCGATCGTGAGAAGGGGTCGATCGAATGATTTGCGTATGCGAGTTGGCTGCTACTATTCAGTTCACCGCCCGCCTTTGAAGAGCGGGCATGCCGTTGGTCAACCTCCCACTGGTCGTGGGTTCCTGTCTGGGTAAAGGGCTCGGTCAGATCGGCCGATTACCCGGCTAACCAACTACCTGCGCTGGGAGTGGCCTTCCCCCTCGACACGAGCGAGAAAATGAGCACACGAGCGCAACTGCAAAACAAGTCGATCAACGAACTGCGAGAGATCGCCGAGGCAGTCGGAGTCGAAGCCGACGGACTGCAGAAATCAAAGCTGATCAGCGCCCTGATGGCTGCCGGTGGTATCACCGAGGACGACGTCGACGCGGCTTCCGTCGATCTTCCTGCAGTCAGAACCCGCCCCGAGAACGGAGAAGCTCCTCGCTCTGACGATTCCGACACAGAATCCGATGAGCCCGTCATCCAGGCGACGGGAATCGAGCTCGACGAGCCCGATGGCGAGGGTTTCGACCGCGATGACTTTCGCGGCAATCGCCGCCGCCGCCGCCGACGTGGGGGAGGCGGACAGGGCGGCCAGGGAGGCCGCGAGCGTGGTGACTACGAGTACCAACAAATTCCTGAAGGCGAGCTCGAGGTTCGCGAGGGATATCTCGACATCCTCCCCGAGGGATACGGTTTTCTCCGGGTCACGGGTTACCTACCCGGTGACCGCGACGTCTATGTCTCGGCGGGCCAGGTGCGCAAGTTCGGCCTTCGCAAGGCCGATTTGGTAGCAGGTCCGATCCGGCCGGCCCGGGCACAGGAGAAGTTCCCGGCGCTCATTCGGATCGACACCGTCAACGGGGTGTCGAGTGAGGAAGCAGCCCGCCGGCCCCGCTTCGAACAGCTCACCCCGCTTTTTCCGGACGAACGGCTGCGGCTCGAGATCGACGGTAAGTCCAACGGAGTTCTGACCCGGATCATCGATCTCATCGCCCCGATCGGAAAGGGTCAGCGAGGTCTGATCGTCTCCCCGCCCAAGGCCGGCAAAACGACCGTGCTGAAGGAGATCGCGCAGTCGATCACCACCAACAACCCCGAGTGCCATCTCATGGTCGTCCTCGTCGACGAGCGTCCCGAAGAGGTGACCGACATGCAGCGCTCGGTCAAGGGCGAAGTGATCTACTCGACCTTCGACCGTCCGGCCGAGGAGCACACCCAGGTTTCCGACCTCGCCATCGAGCGCGCCAAGCGACTGGTCGAGACCGGAACCGACGTCGTCATCCTCCTCGACTCGATCACCCGGTTGGCCAGGGCTCACAACCTCGCGACCCCAGCTTCGGGTCGGATTCTCTCCGGTGGTGTCGATTCGACCGCCCTCTATCCC
>JAICGW010000102.1 GCA_025922945.1 Acidimicrobiia bacterium
CGGATGCCGCATCTTGGCCAGCGCCTTGGTTTCGATCTGCCGGATCCGCTCGCGGGTGACGTTGAAATGGCGACCGACTTCGTCGAGGGTCTTGGGCTCGTCCGGTCCCAGGCCGTACCGCATCTCGATCACCGCTCGTTCGCGCTCGTTGAGGCGACCGAGGACATGTCGGAGATCCTCCTGGTTCATCCGGGAGACAACCCACTCGAAAGGAGCGGTGGCTTCCTTGTCCTCGATGAAGTCGCCGATGGTCGCGTTGTCCTCGCCCATCGGCTCGAACAGAGAGATGGGCTCGGGGGCAACTCGCTTCGCCTCCACCACCTTGGCGACGGTGAGGCCTGCTTCCTCGGCGATCTCGGCGTCGGTGGGGGTCCGGCCCAACTTCTTGATCAGGCTGTTCTCTGCGGTCTGCATCTGGGTGATGGTGTCCATCATGTGAACGGGCACCCGGATGGTCCGCCCCTTGTCGGCGATGGCCCTGGTAATGGCCTGGCGGATCCACCAGGTGGCATAGGTTGAGAACTTGAAACCCTTGCGGTACTCGAACTTCTCCACGGCTCGGATCAGCCCCAGGTTTCCTTCCTGGATGAGGTCGAGAAAGGGAAGACCGGCATTGGGGTAGCGCTTGGCGATGCTCACCACCAGGCGCAGGTTGGCCTGGATGAAGCGGCGGCGGGCCCGCTCGCCCGCATCTCGTACCTCGATCAGGCTTTGGCGGCGCTCCTCGTCGGCTTCGTTGACCAGGGTCAGTTCGGCCCGGCGACCACGCTCGATGGTCTTGGCGAGAACGACTTCTTCCTCGGCGGTGAGAAGGTCGTAGCTCCCGATGCCGTCGAGGTATTGGCGGATGGCTTCTTCGCTTGAGTCTCCGTCGATGTATTTCATTGGCCCATTCGTGTCATGGGGGCTCCGCGGCGCGTAACCCCTTCGTGGCGATTGTCAAGACCTATATCGGCCGAATCGGATCGAAAGTTGAATCGGCCGGAAGGCCTGTTCTCTGCGGATGAAACGGTGGTCAGAGCGTGCCTGCTTTACGATCTAACTTCTGGCCGAGGCAAGAAAAACGCGAGACCGGGGCTCACTTCTCAGCCGAGTCAGCTGGCAGGTGGCGCCCCGGGTGATCCATTTTGTATCGACCACCGCATGGCGGTTGCGCATCGATTACGGGATTGGCTTTCCCGATCCCCCCTTCGTCATCGCCGCCAACCACACCTCGTTTCTCGACCCGCCGATGGTGGGGGCGGCCTACCGGCGCCGGATGCGATTTCTGAGCTTGATCGACCTCTTTGGAAATTATCGAATTCTCGACCTGGCCCTGAAAACTTTTGAGGTGATCGAGGTGAGGCGGGGGTCGATTCCGCTACGAGCACTTCGCCAGGCACTCGATCACTTGGGCCAGGGTGGGGTGGTGGCGGTCTTCCCCGAAGGAACCCGGTCCCGGCGGTTTGGAGACAAGCCCTTCGCCCTCGGGGCGGCTTGGCTGGCGCTGCGAGCCCAGGTGCCACTGGTGCCGATTGCAATCGGGGGCACGGAAAGGGTGCTGGGAGCCGACAACAAACTTCGGCGGGGTCGAATAAGGGTGTTCGTGGGTCCGGCCCTCTACCCCGAAGGAAGCGGTCGAGAAGCCGCTCAGGATCTCACCGAACGTTGGGCAGCATGGATCAGCTCGCGCCTAGGGCCAGAAATCGGAGCGCAACTCGAAATACGCGACCCCTAGGCGATACGAGGCCGAAAGTAATCTGTCCACTTCGGGCGTTTAGCTCAGCCTGGTAGAGCGCTTCCCTTACAAGGAAGAAGCCGGCGGTTCGAATCCGTCAACGCCCACCGAAAACGCCTGTCGGCATTTGGGTTTTCCGTGGTTCAGGCTGTGAGTTCCTTGCCCTCGGTCCGCGTCTGAGTTCCGGGCGCGCGGATGCCTCCCGATTGATGTTGTCGGTTCCTGACCAAGGAAGATGTCGCTGGTTCAGGCCCGTCAACGGTCACAACGGAAGCCTCGCTACTGCTGGGCTTATTCGTTTTCGGTATTCCAGACGACAACGCCCTGGACGCGCATAGGACGCGGTTTGCGTGTGCAGCTCCGTCCGCGCCACGCCCCTTGATTGAGCGTTCGGCTTCGTGCCCTCTTCGTTCCAAAAAACTCAGGGCAAAGCAAGAGGTGGATTGCTGGACTTTTATCGGGGCGGTGCCGTTGTAACGGGAGTCGGGCCTGGCGATGTAAGCCTTTGGCGCTCGAGGAAGTAGGCCCCGAGGGTGGCGGCGAGGGCAGCGAATACTACGACTGAGTATGCGGCGAGAGCGACGTCGAGAACCTTGGCAAACCCATCCGGTTGGGCAATAGGTTCACCTGTGATGGTGGCCAGGGCCGCGGCATGAAGGGCATCTCCATACCGATCGAATACCTCGAACTCGTAGAGGAGCTGACTGCTGCCGAGTGCGGTGATAGCCGAGATCACAGCCAACCATCCGACCCGGCTGCCGAGAACGCGGCGTGCCGAACGCGACGATCGCACGGCGGAGGACAGAACGCGACCGGCGCGAACGATGCGAATCGTCCGGATCAGGCGAAAAATCCTGAGAAACGGGAGGACCAGGAAGGCGACCTGCCACCAGTTCCGCTTGAGAAACTCTCCGGTCTTCGGGGCAACGACGAGCCTGGCGATGAACTCGGCGACGAATATCAGCCAGATGAGCCAGCCCGCCACTGTCAGACCCAAGCTCAGAGCGGTTCCGCTGGTGGCGAGGGATTCACCGATGACCACCAGGACGAACACGACCGACAGAGCACTCATCACCGGAGTCAGCCGGTCAAGCAACTCGTCGGCCCAGATCTCCCGCTCGACTTCCGAACGGTTAACCACCGGTCACGTCTGTCATCTAGTCCCAGGTCTGGCTTGAAAACAGGGTACCGACGGAAGCCCAGTCGGACTTGGCTATATCGTCATCGGCATCCCAGATTTCGATGTGACCAAGCCGGTGTATGCGGACGCCGAACAAATCTGATCGAGGACCTCAGGGCCGAGCCAGAGCCGAGATGCCGGAGACCCATTCATCAGGCCACCCGGTGAGTATGCGTCCGTCTATGAGCTTCAGCTTGAGTAGCTCGGCCGGCATCAGGGCGCTCTTACAGGTCCGGCCAGCGAGAGGGACTATCGCATCTGTCATCATTGAGGCTCAGCCTGAGTACGTTCGATTGCCGGCCAATTTCCATTCGAGCGCACAAAGCTACGACGCCTGAAGGTCCCGTTCTCTCCCGCGATCTCGATTTCTCTGTACACATGTAGCCTTCCCCCCGACCCGTCAGCCACCAACGAGGCGCGCCGATGAACCTGCGGATCAGCTCGCTTTTCGAACGGCTGCGCTCGAGCCTGTTCTTCGTCCCGATGTTCGCCGTGATCCTCGCCGCCGTCCTGGGCGTCGCGGGGCTTGCCGTCGATCGTCGCGTCGACGCCACGCTCGCCGACCTGCCGCTGGGGTTCACCTCGACGGTCGAGAGTGCCAGAACCGTGCTCGGTGTGATCGCCGGCGCCACGATCTCCTTCGCCGGCATCGCCTTCTCCGTGTCGCTGCTGATCATCCAACTTGCCTCCAGTCAGTACTCGCCACGCGTGGTTCACACCCTCTTTCGGGACCCGTTCAACAAGCGCGTCATGGCACTTGTCGTCGGGACCTTCACCTACTGCGTGGTCGTGCTCCGCTCGGTCCGCTCCGCACTCGACCCCGGCGGCGACCCGGTCATCCCGAATATCTCCGTCGCCATTGCTGTCGTCCTCGGTATCGCAACGATTCTCGCCATCGTCGCGTTCATCAACCACAGCGCACACTCCATGGATGTCAGCGAGATCCTTGAGCGGATCCGTCGAGAAACGACCGAACAGATCCGCGCCGAATGGACCCCCACCAAACCCGGCGCCGACACCGACCGCGAGATTCCACCACAGTCGGCTGAACCGACCACCGTGATCCGGGCCCACCGGTCTGGATGGATCCAACAGATCGACCGCGCGGCGATCCTCGACTGCCTGCCAGACGGCACCACCGCCCGCGTCGAGACTCACGCTGGCCGCTACGCGATCGAACACTCTCGACTCATCGGCATCTCACCGCCAATCGACGCCACCGACCTGACCAGCGTCCTGCGCGCCGCCTTCGATATCGGCCAGACCCGCACAATGCAACAAGACGTCACCTACGGCCTTCGACAACTCGTCGACGTCTCCGTCAAAGCACTCTCGCCGGGCATCAACGACCCCACCACCGCCCAAGACGCGATCTTCCACACCGCAGCCGTCCTGTCAGAACTGCTCCGCCACGACCCACCACCTGCCGTAACGTTCGACCGCTCCCGCCGGCTGGTCATGGCGCAACAGCCGTCGCACCGCGAGCTGGTCCAGCTCGCCTACGACGAACCACGCCGAGCCGCCGCCACGCACCCGTCGGTCTGTCTCTATCTACTCGCCACACTCGACTCGCTGATCGAAACCCTCAAGGCAGCAGGACTCGAACGCCGAACCACCGAACTGAACCGACAAGCCCGCCTCGTCGCCGAAGGATGCGGACAAAGCACCCCGCTCGATGACGACATCCAATCAGTCAACGACGCGTACGCCCAAAAGTTCAAACGACGCGACTCGTGACGTCGCGATTGTCGTCTCCGGTGTTTCGGTCTGGCCGCGATGGGGTCGATCGTCAATGCCATCCGCCACATCCAACGACCAAGCTCGAGTGCAGCTGAGGATCCCGATCAGACCGCTGCTGCGAGGTGAGCTGGGCGGAGTCTGGCTGCCGATCGGGGCCTTCGAGCTCAGCAACCTGGCGACGACCCTCCTCATTTCAGAGCCACCGAGCTGCTCACACCGGAAGTAGCGTTGCGTTCGGTGGGCGTGGAGCCCACGGCTTATCTGGTCGCTTCGATCAAGGAAGCGGCCGACAATGAGGATCTGGCCGCCCGGATCAGCAAGAGGAGGCACGTTCGTTAGGCAGGGAGACCTTCACCGTCCTTAACCCTCGCCGAGTGGCCCGACTTTGGCCGCTTCGGCGAGGGTCGGGGTTTATCGCCACAGGGCGGATTGCGAGACCAGCCCCATGAGGCCCGAATCAAGGTAGGCGTGCCTCCTCGGCGAGGAGTGCTCATGGCCGGCGCCACTGACGGATTCCTCGAGTGTGGGAATCGGATACAGGCGACGCGGTCGCACGGTTTCTATCACCGGCGTTTCCGACGCCCATCTACGCCCGATGTATCGCGAGTACCGAGTTCTTTGTCCGCGGTTTGTCCGCGGAGGATTGCAAAAAGACCCGTATCACCGCGAGAGGATGCAACCGACGAATCCAATACGAATGCGGAGTTTCAAGGAATTGGGGACTTTCAGGAATCTCCGCGCTTCCCCTACAAGGAAGAAGTCGGCGGTTCGAATCCGTCAACGCCCACCTGGAAGACTACCCCCTGTCTATTGGCTTTTTCGGCTCTAACTCTTCACGGCGGAATCGATGAAACCTATTTGGTCCCTTGCGGGCCCTGACTAGCACGTTCGCGTAACGATGCCGTAGCGGCCTTCCGGTACCTTGTCCTTGTTCAAAGAACATCACCCATCGTGTAGCGAAGAATGGTTTTTCACCAGCAGCTAACTGGCCGGGCATTATTGGTGGCGCGGGTTGGATGGCTGTTGGTGGTCGTTTCCACCTTGGCCCTGACGGTCTTCGGTTTTGCGGTCGGGATCTCCAGCCCGACTCGTATGGCACCAGAGTCGATCCTCGCCGCACTCAATCAGGCAAAAGTCAGTAACACTGTCGCCGTGGTGGTGGGGCTCATTCTGCCCCTGGTCTTGGTTGCGGCCATCGGTGCGACGATGTTCTGGAAAAGGCCGACCGATCCCATGGTCCTGCTCACCTCCTTGACGGTCATCACCGTCATGGCAGCTTTCACCAAATCGACTTTTGCCGCCATGAGCACTGTTCCCGAGCTGGAAGGGCTGGTTCGAGCGGTCTTCTTTTTGGGTTTTGGCTCGATGGTGCTGCTGTTTGCACTCTTTCCCAGTGGCCGTTCGGTACCGGCGTGGGCCTGGATGGCGGCGCCGGTGGCGGCGATCACCGCGGCGGCTTTACCTGAGTTCCCGCGGGCTTTGGCGATGTTCCCGGATCGACCGGCCGATTTCGATCAAACCAGCTGGACGTTCCACTTGATGTTCCTTTTCGTGGTTTTGACGATGATGGTGATTTGGCAGGTGTACCGGTACCGGAAGGTGTCTACCCACATTGAACGGTTGCAGGCGAAGTGGGTGATCCTGCCACTGGCTGTTTCTTTTGCGCAGCTCACTATGGTCTTCGTCCTCGCTCAACCGGTCTTCGGGCTCGGCGACGTCGCTAGAGGATGGGTGCAACTGTCGTTGGTTCCAGTCACGCTCTTGTTTCCTGTCGGCCTGGCAGCGGCCATCCTTCGATATCGGCTCTATGACATCGAGCGGATCGTCTCCCGCACAGTTTCCTATGGGTCTTTAACCGTCCTTCTTTTTTGCGTATACGCCGCCCTGATTTTTCTGCTGCGGCAGCTGACACCCATGCAGGGGGATTTGGCTGTCGCAGCCTCGACTCTGGGGGTGGCGGCCCTGGCCAATCCGATGCGACGTCGGATACAACGGGCGGTCGAGCATCGTTTCTATCGAACTCACGCTGATGCCAGCCAAACCTTGACTGAATTTACCGAAACGCTGCGAATCGCCACCGATCTCCGAGCCGTCGCCACCGAATTGCAAGGAGCCGTGACCAGAACCTTCCGGCCCGAACGACTCTCAGTCTGGGTACGAGCAGCTCAGAAGCGGCCATAGCGACGGTAGAGGTCGGCGAATCTCGCTTCGTTGTCCGACAAAACCCGCCGGGATGGGATGACAACCTCCATATCGACCCAAGCGCCCGGCCGAACCATCAGGTAACAGGATTTCCCCGAGCGCGAGAACGCGATTGTGTCACTGAGTGACGTCCGAGCGCATCTGGGCACTAGGTAGTCACAGCAACCGGGGGGTTGCCTTGCCTGGCTCCACGTTCGCTTTGGGCGTGGGGCCGGCGAGCCTGGGTCGTTCGACTTGGAGCCAGAGAGGCAAAGGTGGAACGACCAGTTGGCCGAATCATGTTGCTGATGAGCCACTATTAGGGCTCCAAATGGTGAATTTCGACGATGTCCGCTCGGTGGCCTCCCGTCTGCCACGCTCGATGGAGGTGCTAGTGCGGGGTCGGGTCAAGTTTCGGGTAGGTCGCCTGGTCTATCTGGCCGCCGCCCGCGACGAGACGCTTCTCGGCTTTGCCTTTCCCAAGTGGGAGCGGGAGGGCCTGGTTGCCTCCGAACCCGACAAGTTCCTGATGCCAAAGCCAGCCGACATGCGATATCACTGGGTGGTGGTGCGACTGGCTGCCATCGACTATCCGGAAATGGCGGAGTTGGTGGTGGATGCATGGCGCATGGTCGTTCCCAAGTTCCTCGCCGAGGGCACTCCCGAGGTGGACGAGATCTTTCGCGAGCCTCGCTATACGGGTGGATGAAGAGGAGGTCTGATGTCGTATTCCCAGGCTTTTTACACGAAGGAGACCGGGGAGGTCAGCGCCCGCTATCGGCCGTTTGCGACCGAGCCGGATCTCGTCCGTACCAGCGGCACCAAGGTCCACTATCTCGCCACCGGGGCTGACACTGGCGGGCTGTTCGGTCTTTATCGATGGTCGATGGGCCCCAACCCGGGAGGGGCGGAGCCCCATTTTCATAGGACCCTATCTGAGTCCTTCTATATCCTCGACGGCACCGTCAAGATCTTCGACGGTACCAAGTGGGTCGATGCTCAAGCGGGGGACTTCGTCCACGTTCCGCCTGGTGGCATTCACGGTTTCAGCAACGAGTCCGGTGCGCCCGCATCGATGCTGATTCACTTTGCACCTGGCGCCCCCCGCGAGGCCTACTTTGAGGGCCTGAACCACCTCGGTGAGCTATCCGAGGACGAGAAGACGGCCTTCTTCCTGACTCACGACAACATCTATCTCTGAGCCGGCCGATCGCTGCGCTAGTGCCATCGATACGGAGAGTTGCCTCGGCCGCCTTGACGTCCTCAGAGATCGAAAAAGTGCGATCGCTTCTCTGGCGGGCGTTTGGCGATGATCCCGAGGAAGGCTTTGACGAGGACGACTGGTCGCACGCCCTCGGCGGCTGGCACGTCCTCGCCGAGGATGACGATCGCCTCCTGGCCCATGCCGCGGTAGTGCCAAGAACCCTGGAAGTCGAAGGTGAGCCGTGGGACACCGGCTATGTCGAGGCGGTGGCGACCGACGCTCGCCAACAAGGGAGGGGGATCGGCACCCGGGTGATGACCACCATCGGCGAGATCATTTCGGAAACCCATCGACTCGGTGCCCTCGGGACGGGTTCGTTTCATTTCTACGAACGCCTCGGCTGGCGCCGC
>JAICGW010000103.1 GCA_025922945.1 Acidimicrobiia bacterium
GACCCTCTCGCCACCACGGCCAGGGGGTCGTGGCTTGTTATCGGTAAAGAACCTCGAGGTTGTCTACAACGACGTGATCCTGGTTCTGCGCGGGATTTCACTCGACGTCCCCAGTGGCAAGATCGTCGCTCTCCTGGGGGCTAACGGCGCCGGGAAGACCACCACGATGAGAGCCATCACGGGGCTGCTCGACATCCACGAGGGCGACATCACCAAGGGGAGGATCAGCCTCGAGGGAAAGGAAATCTCCGGGTCCGATCCCTCTGAGATCGTGCGCCGCGGTATCAGCCAGGTGATGGAGGGGCGGCGAATCTTTGCCGAAATGACGGTGGACGAGAACCTGCGAGCCGGAGCCTTTATCAATTCCAACCGCAAACGCACTGACGAGGCCTACGACCGGGTGATGAATCTCTTCCCGGCCCTGTCGGACCGCAGAAAGTCAGTGGCCGGATACATGTCGGGCGGCGAGCAGCAGATGCTCGCCATCGGTCGGGCCCTGATGCAGGATCCGAAGCTGTTGATACTCGATGAGCCCTCGCTGGGATTGGCCCCGATGCTGGTCCAGCAGATACGCGACATCATTGTCGAGATCAACGAGCAAGGGACGGCGGTGTTGCTGATCGAACAGAACGCCAACATGGCACTCTCCATCGCCCACCACGGGTACATCATGGAAACCGGCAAGATGGTCATGGATGGCACCCCGCAAAAGCTCTTGAAGGACGCCGATGTCCAGGAGTTCTATCTGGGGTTGCGTGGGGAAGGCGAAAAGAAGAGCTTTCGTGACGTGAAGCACTACAAACGCCGGAAGAGGTGGCTGTCCTGAGATGACAGATATCAGATATCAGACTTCAGATGCCAGCACCGAGCCGTTGCTCGAGGTGAGGGACGTGCACCTGTCCTTCAAAGGGGTACGGGCGATCGACGGCATCTCTTTCCAGGTCTTTCCCCGTCAACTCTTCGCCATCATCGGACCCAATGGGGCGGGAAAGACCTCGATTTTCAACAGCATCAACCAGGTCTATCGGCCCCAGCGCGGTGACATCCTGTGGAAAGGCCGCTCGATTCTGGGGTTGAAGCCGAACAAGACCGCCGAGATGGGGATCGCCCGCACCTTCCAGAACATCGCTCTTTTCCCGCACATGACCGTGATCGACAACATCCTTACCGGGCGCCATGTCCGGATGAAGCGGGGTTGGGTGGCAGGTTTTCTCTGGGTCGGTCCGGCCAAGCGAGAGGAGATGGCCAACCGGGCCAAGGTCGAGGACATCATCGACTTCCTCGAGATCGAGCAGTGGCGGAAGTACCCGGTGGGCCTGTTGCCCTACGGCATCCAGAAGCGGGTTGAACTCGGGCGGGCATTGGCGATGGATCCCGAGCTGTTGATGCTCGACGAACCGGTGGCGGGGATGAACCTCGAGGAGACCGAGGACATGGCGCGCTTCGTCCTCGACATCCAGGACGAATTGGGAATCGCCATGATCCTCGTCGAGCACGACATGGGCCTGGTGATGGATATCGCCGACCGGGTGATGGTGGTGGATTTCGGGAAGAAGATCGCCGAGGGGGAGCCGGGCGAGGTGCAGCGCAACCCGGACGTGGTTCGGGCCTATTTGGGCGAGGAGTTCCAGTCGGCCGAGTTGCAGGAAGCGGCCGCCGAAGCCTCTGAGGCTTCGGAGCGGGTCACCACTGCCGCCGACTCCGTTTAACCGGAGTCTCCGCCCAGCCTCCAGGCTGCCGGCAGGACCAAACCGGCGGCAAGGGCCTTGAGAACGTCCCAGAAGACAAACGGCACCACCCCTTGGGCGATGGCGTTGCCGATCGACATGTCAAGGTTCACCATCAAGCCGATGACCCCGAAGACGTAGATCAGCAAGCTGCCGATGAGAAAAGCGGCAAAGCCCGAGAGAACCTGTCGATCGTGGCGACCCTCGGCGAGTCGACCCGTGAAGTAGGCGGCGATGACAAACCCGATGAGGTAGCCGCCGGTGGGTCCTCGAAGCACATCGACGCCTCCTCGGGTCTCGGCAAAGATGGGCAGGCCGAATGCTCCCGCCGCTACATACAAGAGCTGACTGGCCATGCCCAAGCGGGCACCGAGCACCCCGCCCGAGAGCAGAACCGCCGCCGTTTGCAGCGTGAAGGGAACCTCAATCGGTGGGATCAGAAAGCTGAACTGCGCCGCCAGAGCAGTAAGGGCAGCGAAGCCAACGACTCCGACTAGTGCCCAGGCTTTGGACCGGCTGACGAGCGGGGTGGCGAGAACAGGGGCAGCGGTAGTCATCCCGCTATGAAATCATTCCTGCGTAGATTTCGACCCTTAAATGCGGCCATTTCTACGCAAGAATGATTGAATCGGCCCGGGCCGGCCGGCGCTGGCCCATCGTTATTGCCTGTGTGGCTCTGGTCATGGCGGGCCTGTTGATCGGGGCATGGACTATCACCTTGCCCTACTACGCCTTCTCACCCGGACCGGTAGGCGACGCCTTGGAAGCGGTCAGCGCCTCGGAAGTCGAGATCTACCTGGCCAATGAAGAGCTCTTGATGCTCACCGTCTCGAGCCAGGAAGTGAATCCGATCGAGGCGTTCCTTGCCGGCATCGATCCCACGGTCGATCTCGTGGCGCGGGAGGCAGTAAGGCGGCCCGATGAGACCGATGAAGAGTTCGTCACCCGCAATCAAGCGTCGATGGATCTGTCGAAGGAGACCGCCATCACCCTCGCCCTTCGCCGCCTGGGCTACGAAGTCGAGACCATTTCGGAAGGAGTGTTGATTGCGGACGTCGACGAGACGGCGCCGGCCGTCGATGTCCTCCGACCCGACGACATCATCACCGCAGTCGATGGAGTGACGGTCTCCCTTCCGGAAGACATCGGCGCCGCCCTCGGCGACAACAAGCCCGGCGACGTGATCACCCTCGAACTCACCCGCGATGAGGAAAACCTCACCACGGAGGTCGAGCTGATAGCTCGCGAGGACGATCCCAGCGCCCCGTTGATCGGAATCAGCGTCGGGGCACTCAATCCCCGCTTCGAATTTCCGTTTCCCATCGATATCGATGCGGGCCTCATCGGGGGACCTTCAGCGGGGATGATGTACACCCTGGCCGTGATGGAATTGCTTGGCCCCGAAAGCCTCTCCTCCGGCCACGTCATCGCCGGCACCGGGACCATCGACGTTGAGGGAAACGTTGGCGGCATCGGTGGCGTTCGCCAGAAAGTAGTGGCGGCCGAGGCTGCCGGCGCCGAAGTGATGCTGGTCCCGGCCTCCAACTACGACGAAGCCCTCACCGCCCCCCGGGATGGGATCGAGTTGATTCCGGTGGCGACGCTCGACGAGGTGCTCGATGCCCTCGCCAACCTATGACGGTTTTTATCGGCTAGACCGCTCGCAAATAAGGGGTTCGGGCGCGGAGAACGAAATGAGACCTGCCCGGTTATCTTGAACCCCTGATGGAACAGCTGACGCCGGATCAAATCACCGGCCGGAGCTTTCGCACCGCTTTTCGGGGCCTTGATCCCGGCGAGGTCAAGGACTTTCTTGCCGCGATCGCCCAGCAGGTGGCCGATCTCGTCGCCCAGCGCGATCGTTTGGCGGGTCGGCTGGGGGAGTTCGCCGAGCGTGATCTCAAGTCGGAGTTCGCCGCGGTTGGCATCGAGGTGACTTCGGTCCTCGAGGCAGCCCGCGATGCCGCCGAAGGAATGCGGGACCGCGCTACCGCCGACGCCGCCCGATGGCGCTCGGAGGCCATGGCCGAGGCCGAGAGTGAGCGGCGCTCGGCTCGAGAGGACGCCGAACGGCTTCGGTCCGACGCCTGGCTCACCTCCGAGGACTTGCTGAAGCAGGCTCAAACCGAAGCCCGACGCCTGGCCGAGACGGCTGAGCGCGACTCGCTCAGCGTGCTCGGCGAGGCGGAACGAGAGGCACATCGCTTGACCGCCTCGGCTCGTCGCGAATCGGAGGATCTCACCCGGGTAGCGCGGATGGAGGCGGAACGGGTCCACGCCGAAGCGCTTGCCCGCCACGATGAGATTGTCGAGTCGGCCCGCCGTCAAGCGGATGCCTCCCAGGAACGGGCCCGGGCTTTGGAACAACGTCGGCAGGAGCTCCTTGCCGAACTCGAGACCCTCCGCTCGTCTCTGTCCCGGATGGAAGGCGAGCTTGATGAGCGGCGCACCCGGCTCGGGCTCTCCGGTCCCGAGGAACAGCCCGCCGAGCAGATCCTGCGGGTCGTCACCCCCGGCACTGACAAACCGGACTGGGAGCCGGGCGAAACCGTGCGGGTGGTGGCGCGGCGCAAAGAGAAACAAACCGCTGCCCCCGCTAGCGAGCTCGACGAGGTCGTTGAGGACGTCAAGCGCATCCGGTCGAACGAATCAGCCAAAGCCGTCGAACCCGCGCCGGCGGAGGAGCCTGCCATCGAAACGGCAACGGAGCCGGAGGAAGCACCGGTCGCCGAGTCCACGACGGTCGACGAGCTCGGTGCCATCTTCTCGAGGTTGCGGGGCGTTCCTCCAACTGATCAGCCGGACCCCGGACCGTCGGAGGAGATCAAGATCAAGGAAGCTCCGGCTCCCGCTGCCCCCAAGCGAGCGCAATCGGACACCGATCCCTTCGAGCTGCAACGCCGTCTGGTCCTCCCGGTTTCGAATCGGGCCCTTCGCAATCTCAAGCGCCAGCTCACCGAGATGCAGAACCAAGCCCTGGAAGGAATCAGGGTCTCGGAAGGCTCATGGCGTCCCACCGTCGACGATGCCACCCAATATCTCCGACCCGAGCTGGTGGTGCTCCTGGCCGAAAGCTTTTCGATGGGTCATTCGGCGGCCGAAGAACTGGCCGGCCGAACCTTTGCTCGCCCGCACACTCCGGCGCGTGATGAGGCCAGCGGCATGGCCGGCGACCTGGTGGAACAGATCACTGCCGTCCTGGGCTCAGAGGAAGACGGTGGCCGAGAAAGATCCAGCGCCCTGTCCCGGGTATTCCGAGCCTGGAGAACCGACGAGGCCGAGCGCCGGGTCAACGACTTGGCCTCTTCGGCCTATCACGCCGGACTTTCTACCTCCCTCGCTTCGGGAGGAATGCAAGCGGTCATGATCGTCGGCGGTCGGGGGTGTCTTCGCTGCCGCGAAGCCGCGGAGGAAGATGAGGTTCACCTTCCGCCCCTTCATCCCGGGTGCACCTGCACCCTGGTTCCCGTCAGCTAGAGAAGGGTCGCGGCGAGGTCGCCGATTTCGTCCTCCACCGCCTCGCGGGTCATCCCGGTCGCTTCACTGACCTTATCGATTAGGGCCTCGGGGTCCTGGCCCAATTCCTCCAGCTCGGCTCGATCGAGATTCGAGTATCGGTCGACAACTCCCTCCAACAAGTCCGTCCACAGCTCGTAAGCCGTTACCCGCTCTTTCCACGCCATGTCGTTGCTCGCAGCAGGGCCCTCGTCGATTTGCTCGTCTGAGAGGATGTCGGTCTTCTTGTCGGTCATGCCGTTCCTTTCGCGCTGGCTCACGCTGAATTACCCGGCATCTCCATGGGGCAAACTCGGCCGACCGGGCTGTAGCTTCCGACCGGCGTCTACCTAAGGTTTCGCCGATGTTCATGAGAACCCCACCGGCGAGACGTGCGGGCGCCCGGCGACGGTTTTTTCCCTATCTGGTCGGAGCGTTTTTCATCTACCTGGCCGCGTCGGGCCTCTCCGGTCTCTGGACCGATCTGCTCTGGTTCGAGTCAGTCGGCTATGCGGGCATCTGGTGGACGCGGCAACTGGTTCACGTCGCCCTCATCGTCGGCTTCGTCGCCGTCTCCTTTCTCTTCATATTTGGCAACCTGAGCCTCGCCGATCGTTCGGCGATGCGTCATCTCGGTGCTCCCGGTAGCGAAGAGGACGAGATGCTGGCTCAGGTGCGGCAGTGGCTCGATCAACGCTTGCCGGCGGTCCGGTTGGCGGGGTCGATCGTGCTGGCTCTTCTCATCGGGGGCGGCGCCGGGGGATGGACCGATCGCATATTTCTGTTTCTCAATCAGGTTGGTTTCGGAATCGCCGACCCGCTCTTCGGCCACGACCTGGGCTTCTACGTCTTTCGGCTCCCGCTGATCCGCGACCTCCTCGTGTGGGGCTTCAACCTGTTCCTGGTGACAACCCTGGCCGTGGCGGGGGCGCACTATGTCAACGGCGCGTTGCGGATTCGGCGGGGGGGAGAGTCCTTCTTCTCCCGCGGGGCCAAGGTACAGGTCTCACTCCTCCTGACCGGCCTGGCGTTGTTGCGGGCGGGGCTCTATCGGATCGACGCCTACCGCCTGCTCTACTCGAACCGAAGCGACACCTTCTTCGGGGCCGGCTACACCGACGTGTTTGCCCGCCTCCCCGCCTTGCACCTGCTCCTGGCCGTTTCTCTTGTCACCGCCGTCATCCTCATCGTCAACATCTGGCGCAAAGGGTGGACGCTGCCCGTGGTGGCCGGGGCTGCCTGGATCGTGGTGGCGGTAGGAGCCGGGGTGATCTATCCGGCGGTGATCGAGAACTTGCGGGTAGTGCCCAACCCGATCGTGCGCCAGGGCCCCTACATCGAGCGCAACATCGCCTTTACCCGCCAGGCCTTCGGAGTCGACAACGTCGAGGTGCAACCGTTCGCAGCCGACGACAGCATTGAGCCGGGTGAGCTGACCGATGCTCAAGCCCTGCTTGACAACCTCCGCCTCTGGGATCCGGACGTGCTCACCAACTCCTACTCACCACAGGAATTCCGTGAGTACTACCGCTTGCAGAACGTCGACTCCGATCGCTATCTGATCGATGGTGAGCTGACCCAGGTGATGCTGTCGGTGCGAGAACTCGAGTCGGGCGCCATCGATGAGGACAACTGGCAGGTCCGTCGCCTCAGCTACACCCACGGCTTCGGATTGGTGGCGAGTTATGCCGCCCAGGTGGGCCAGGCGGGTGCTCCTCGTTATCTGGTCAGCGAGCTCCCTCCCGAAAGCGTCACCGAGGCGTTGGAGATCGAACAGCCTCGGATCTATTTCGGCGAGCTCGACTTCAGCACCCCCGATCCGGTGATCGTTCGCAACCAGACCGGCGAGATCGACTATCCGACCGGGGCCAATACCTTCGCCTCAACTGACTATGCGGGCCAAGGGGGCGTGCAGCTATCCAACATCTGGCGGAGACTGGCCTTTGCCCTTCGCCATCGCGACCTCAACATTGTCATTTCCGATCAGATCAGGGCCGACTCACGGATCCTGCCCGAGCGCGATATCGACAGCATCGTTGCCAAAGTCGCCCCGTTCCTTGCCTCTGATTCCGATCCCTATCCGGTGGTAAGTAACGGCCGCATCAGCTGGGTGATCGACATGTACACCTACACCGGCAACTATCCCTACTCGACCCCGCTCAGCAACCTCGACCGCCGTCGCCTGGCCCAGGGGACCGGGATCCGTGCGGGGGTTAACTACATTCGCAACTCGGTGAAGGCGGTAGTCGACGCCTACGACGGAACCGTCACCTTCTATGTCGTCGACGAGGGCGACCCCATCCTGGCCGCGTGGCGGTCTGCCTTCCCGGGGCTGTTCGTCGAAATGAGCGCCATGCCCGAGGGCTTGCGCAGCCACTTGCGCTACCCCATGGATCTCTTCACTGTCCAGTCGGAGGTCTATCGGGACTATCACGTCACCGACGTCCCGACCTTCTTCAACGAACTCGATGCGTGGGCGATCCCGCAGTCGGGCGCGTTCGACGAGGACGAAGCCCCCGTGCGCGCGCAGGAGTTGGTGGGAGACGGAATCTCGGCGGTGACCGGGAGGCCGCAACTCGTCACCGAGGCCTTGCCCTATTACACGATGCTCCGGGTCGACGACGAGCTTTCGTTTGTGGGGATCCAGGCGTTCGCTCCCCGCGACCGACCCAATCTGGTGAGCTTCCTGTTGGTGGGCAGCGACCCCACCGATTACGGAAGGCTGATCGACTATCGGATGGCGTCGGGATCCCAGGTGACAGGGATCGAGCAGGTGGGGTTGCGAATCGAGTCCGACCCCAATATTTCCGCTCAGTTCAGTCTCTGGCGAAGCCGCGGATCGCGCGTGCTACAAGGCGATGTTCTGGTGCTTCCGATCGGCGATTCGCTGCTCTATGCCCAGTCGATATTTCTCGAGGCGACCGGGGGAGGCATCCCCGAGTTCGAACGGGTAATCGTCCTGTTCGAAGATCGGATCGAATGGTCGACCACCCTCGGAGGGGCGTTGGCGGCCATCTTTGGCGAGGACGCGGGCGACATCGGCGACGAGCCGCCTCCCACCGATGTGGCGGAGTTGCTCCAACAAGCCAACGATGCCCTGGCC
>JAICGW010000104.1 GCA_025922945.1 Acidimicrobiia bacterium
CAATGCCTCGAGAGAGGCCCCTCGTCGCTCGTCCGCCTGGTTCATGCGCTCAACTTTTCGGCGTCGCCGGTCGATGTAATAGGTCGACACACAGTCGGTTTCTCCTCCCGCTGTGGTCGACGCTGACAGTAGTGGCCGCCCACAACCCGGCGGCCCCACCAATTGAAAGATTGGAAGATGTGAGATAGCCCCGCAAGCGCCGGGCTTCAGACGGCAGAAATCTGATCTCTGATGTCTGATGTCTGATGTCTGATGTCTTGTCTAGCGTCGGATCTGTGGAACTGATCCTCGTCCGTCACGGACTACCCGACTGGGCCCCCGACACCTTCGCCCGCAACGATCCCAACCTCTCGGACCTGGGTCGCCAGCAAGCCGAGCGACTGGCGGCCCGCTTCGAGGCCTGGGGCTACGTCGACGAGATCTGGGCCTCGCCGATGAGGCGCTCTCAGGAGACGGCGAGTCCGCTGGCTGCGGTCCTCGGGACCGACATCAAAACTCTCGACTGGGCTCACGAGATCCGCAACCCCGACGACTGGGAAGGGATGCCGATCGATGACATCCGCAACGCCTGGGTCGACGCCAACCTCCGACCGCTCAAGGAGCTCTGGGAGGGGATGCCGGGTGGAGAAGATTTTCGCGACTTTCATCAGCGCGTGGTCGGTGGCCTGGAAGCGAGCCTGGCGGAGAAAGGCCTCAAAGAAGCCGGGACCGACCCCCGACTCTGGACCATCGACAATCTCGATGACGAGTACCGCATCGTGCTCGTCGCCCACGGCGGAACCAACGCGGTGGTGCTAGGGCATCTTCTGGGGATGGCGCCGACCCCCTGGGAGTGGGACCGCTTCGAGCTGCCCCACACCGGCGTCGCCAGGGTTGTGACTCTGCCCATCGCCCATGCCCATGCATTTTCGTTGCGGGCGTTTGCCGACACGACCCATCTGGAACCCGAGATGGTTACGAAATAGCTAGCGACCGAAGCGTCGGTTGCGGCGCGTGAAATCGCGCAGGGCACGCAGGAAGTCGACTCGGCGAAACGCCGGCCAATAGACATCAACGAAGACGAATTCGGCGTAGGCCGATTGCCAGAGAAGGAACCCCGAGAGGCGTGACTCGCCGCTGGTGCGGATGAGCAGATCGGGATCGGGCACATCGGCGGAGTACATGTGTCGGGCCAGCGAGGGCGCATCGAGGTGGGCCGCCATCTCCTCGGCTTTGACCCCCTCTCCCGCCAATCTGGTGACGAGGTCTTTCGCCGCATCGACGATCTCTTGTCGTCCCCCGTAGCCCATGGCGATGTTGAGCAGGTAGTCGCCATCGGGGCTGGCCGCCTCGGCCGACTTGGCCGCGCCGACGAGGTCACCGGGGAGCAGATCGAGGCTCCCGATGAAGCGGATGCGCTGTCGACGTTGAGAGGCCTTCTCGGGGAGTCGGCCAAAAAGCTCGGTGAGGACATCGAAGTAAGGGGCCAGCTCGGCCTCGGGACGATCGAGGTTCTCCCTCGAGAGCACCCAGGCGGTGATCACCGGGACGTCGAGTTCGTGCGACCAGCTCAGGAAATCTTCAAAGCGCGCCATCCCGGCGCGATAGCTGTCGACATAGGAGGCGAGCCCCGATTCCCGGGCATACCGGCGATGGCCGTCGAGGATGATCCCGATGTGATGGGGAAGCCGGCTGCGGTCGAGACTCCGCAGAAGGCGGTTCTCGTAGATCGAGTAGGCCAGGGAACGGGGACCATGCATCGCTCGAAGATGCTACCGATCGTCGATTTTCGTCAATAGATCCCTCGGTATATCCACCATCCGGGCACGTATGAACTCGCCGAGCGACTTCGCCTGCGGGTCGGTTCTGGTCGACGACGAGACACCCTCGCCGAGAAAGCCCTCGATAACGAAGTTGAGCGCGACCAGATTCGGCAGCTCGAAGCGGGTGATGGAAAGCGAGCCCGCCTCGGGCAAGAGCTGGCGGAGGCGGTCGACGGTGAGAAACGAGGCCAGCCAGGGGTACGCCTCGGCGTGGCGTACCCACACCCCGAGATTGGCGGTCCCTCCTTTGTCTCCCGAACGAGCACCCGCCAGGATCCCCAACGGCCGCCGCTCGGTCTCCGAGTGGGTGCCGGATGCGAACGTCATCGAGGGGAGCGGAGCCGCCTTTGGTCCTGGCGGTGCAACTGATGTGACCAGAGAGGCCGAGCCGTCGACGACCACAGAGATGGGCACCAATTCGGCCGGAATGGTGGTAGGCCAATAGATCGCGTAGGGCGAGGCGTCCCCGGGTGGTGTGGTGAGAAAGAGCCCCGGATAGTTGGCGAGGGCGAGCTCTACCGCGGCCCGTGAGAAGCCTCTTCCGGCCTTTTGTGGGTCAGGGTCCTTGACCGTCAAACGGAGGTAGCTCATCGAATCGTCGATCGTCTGCGGGTCGGGTCGGCCCGACTTGATCAGTTGGGCTTCGGCCGTTTCGAACTGATTACGACCTCCGACTGCCTTCCAGAGTGCCGATTCGAGCAACTGAGCCTTTTCCTCGACGTCGAGACCGGAGATGCCGAAGGTCATCGAGTTCCGGTAACCGCCGAGGTAGTTGAGAGCCACCTTCAGATCCGGCGGCGGAGCGCTTCCTTTGGTCCCCGACACCCGCACCCGATCCTCCCCGCCCTCCGACAACCGAATCGTTTCGAAATGAGCGGTGACGTCGGGGTTGAGATAGCGAGGAGATCCGATCTCATAGAGCAACTGCGCAGTCACGGTCTCCACCGTCACCCTTCCCCCGGAGCCTGGATGCTTGGTTATGACCGCCGAGCCGTCTCTTTCCACTTCGGCTAGGGGAAAGCTCGGTGAATCGAGGCCGCCGAGTTCCTGGAAGAACGAAAAGTTGCCCCCCGTCGCCTGGGGACCGCACTCGAGGATGTGTCCCGCCACCACCGCCCCGGCGAGAGCATCCCAATCATCGCGACGCCAATCGAAGTGCCACGCGCACGGTCCCACCACCAGGGCGGCATCTGTGATCCGCCCGCAGATGACCACGTCGGCGCCGCGCCGCAGCGCCTCCGTGATTCCCCAGCCTCCCAAATAGGCGTTCGCGGTCAGCGGGGTGACCCCAGCCTCTCGCAGCGGGATACCGCGATCGAAATGGGGAAATTTGTGACCCTCGTCGATCAATCCTTCGAGGCGAGGCATCAGATCGTCGCCCTCGACGATTGCGATTCTTGGCGCCAGACTGAGATCTTCCGCCAACTTCTCCAGTCGGTTGACCAATCCGCGAGGGTTCAGGCCGCCAGCGTTCGAGATGATCTTTATCCCTCGATCGAGACAGGTGCCGAGCACTTCTTCCATTTGGGTGAAGAACGTGGTGGCATAGCCAGCATCGGGGTCGCGGCTCCGGGATCGCCAGAGGATCGCCATCGTCAACTCGGCCAGGTAATCGCCGGTGAGAACGTCGATCGGTCCACCGCTCACCATCTCTTGGGCGGCGCTGAGGCGATCGCCGTAGAAACCGGAGCAATTAGCGATGCGCAACACCGGGAGGGAAAATACCAATCAGCGATAGTCTGCTTGCGTGGATCGGTGGGAATGGGGGCGGATTCAGAACCCCGTTCGAGCTCTCCTCCACGGAGGAGCGGCGCTCGCAGCCGTGATCGGCGCGGCCCTTCTCGCCCGGACCGCCGCCGGGGGACGGCAGCTGCTGGCTGGGTTGATTTACTCGCTCACTCTGATTGCGATGTACACCGTCTCTGCTCTCTATCACGCGGTCGGCTGGCAGGATCGACGCCGGGCGTTTATGCAGCGGCTCGATCATTCGATGATCTTTCTCCTGGTGGCTGGAACGTTCACGCCTTTCGGGGTGGTCGTGCTCGATGGCTGGCTTCGCACCGCCCTCTTGGCCCTGGTGTGGACGATCGCCCTGGTGGGAATCGCGCTCAAGTTCGTGCTCTCCCGAGTCAGCACCCGGCTGTCGGTCGCCCTCCAGCACACCATGGGATGGCTCTCGCTCGTCGCCCTGCCCCTGATCTGGAGCCGGGCCGGCTCAGGAGCGGTGTGGCTCCTCCTCGCCGGTGGCGTGGCCTATTCGACCGGGACCGTGATATTCGCGCTGCAACGGCCGCGGCTGGCGGCCCGGGTGTTTTCCCATCACGAGCTCTTCCATGTGCTCGTCATAGTGGGATCCGTCTGCCACTTCCTGGCCGTCTGGTGGTACGTGATGCCGCTTCCCGCGGCCTGACCTAGGTTCGCGCCAACCAGCTCTGCTCGCGACAAAGGGCTTCCACCTCGTCGAGCTTGCGCGGCACCAGGTGAGTGAGGTTTTCGTGCCCATCCTCGGTGATGAGGATGTCGTCTTCGATGCGAACCCCGATCCCCCGAAACTCCTCCGGAACCTTGTGGGTGACCTTCTCCGCTTTCTCTTTGCCCTCCTGCAACCGCTTCTTGGCGCCGGCGGGATCGATCAGCATCGCCTCCAAGTGGTCATCGAGGTCATAGGGGAAAAGGGCGAACTCGATCTCCTCCCGGCGATCGATGTACAAGCCAGGCTCGACCGTGAAAGCCATTCCCGGCTCGAGGTTGCGGGGTTTTCCCTCCACCCGATAAGTCCCGGCATCGTGAACGTCCATTCCCAACCAGTGGCTCGTGCCATGCATGAAGAACTCCCGATGATGATTCATGGCCAAAGAGTCCTCGACTCCCCGGGGAAGAAGCCCCAGCTCCACCAAACCCTCGGTCAGGATCTCGCTGGCGATCTCATTCGTCGCGCGAATCGTCGCCCCCGGGCGGGTGGCGGCGATGGCGGCCTTCTGCGCCGCTAGCACCACCTCATACACCGCGGCTTGAGGTGAGCTGAACTCGCCATTGGCCGGCCAGGTGCGGGTGATATCGGAGGAGAAGTAATCGATCTCACAAGCCGCGTCGATCAGGACGAGGTCGCCGTCCTCGATCATCCGATCGTTTTCCGTGTAATGAAGGATGCAGGCGTTGGGTCCCGAGGCGACGATCGACGGATACCCGTTGCGCGGTGATCCGCCTTCCCTCCAGACGTATTCCATGGCGGCCTGCACCTGGTATTCGGCCAGCTCGGGACGGCCAAAGCGCATTGCCTCCATGTGTCCTAGGGCGGAAAGCTCGCAGGCGGCTCGGAGGCTCTCGATCTCACTGGCGGACTTGCGAAGCCGCATGTCCGCTACCAGCGGGGTGAGGTCGCAGATTCCGCTCGGCATGGCCTTGCCGGTGCGGTTTTGATAGTTGCGGGCCTTGACCAGGAGGCCGCGCACTCGGGCGTCGTGGCCGGGATGGCCGCCCCGGTAATAGAGCATGTCGCGCCCGAGCAGTAGCCGGGGAAGCACGGAGTCGATCTCGGCGAGGGTGTAGGCATGATCGGCCTGGAATCGCTCCTTGGCGCCTTCGACACCGACCCGATAACCATTCCAGATCTCGAGGTCGCGATCGCGGGGACGGACGAAGAGGTGATACTCCCCGTCGGGATGACCGGGCACGATGACCGCCAGCGCCTCCGGCTCGTGGAATCCGGTCAGGTAGAAGAACTCGGAGTCCTGACGGAATTCGTGGGTGACATCGTCGTTGCGAATGGTCTCATCGGCAGCGGGGATGAGGGCGACCGCGTTGGAGCCGATGGTCGCCGCCAAGCTGGCGCGGTGGTGTCGGAATCGATCGGTCATGCTGGGACGCTAGCCGCCGGTCGCTCTCACAGGGCAAGGTCGACGGTGAGCGGAAAGTGATCCGAGCCGAGCGCCGGGCCCAAGTCCCGATTGGTGACCCTGACCCCCTCCGAATAGAGCAGATGATCGATCGAAACCCGGAGGATGGCGGGAGCCGAAGCGGGATAGCTGTTCTCGAGTCCATAGCCCCAGATCGAATCGGCCAGACCGGTCTGCGCCCGCAGTCGTCGATAGGGATAGGAGAAAGGACCGGCGTTGAAGTCCCCGACCACGACGACGGGACCATCCTGTCGCTTCACCCATTCGGTGGCGAGGGCGAGTTGTTGATTGCGCAAGTCGGCCCGACGGGGGTTCGACGGTGAAACCGGATGGATGGCGAGAACCGTCAATCCGGCTGGCATCACCACCTCGACGGCGCGGGGATCGGCGACGCGAAAACCAAACGACTCCACGGCTGCTCCAGGTGGGGCCAGAATCAGGGAACCGAAGATGTCGTTGTCTGGCTTGGTGATCGTCATCTCATAACCGAGGTCGGCTTCGGCGATCGCTTCCTCCCACGGCCGACTCGCCTCGTGAAGCACAACCAGGTCGGCCTGGGTCTGGCGGATGTAATCGATCACGTCGGCGAATTGCTCGTTGTCGGAGAGCAGGTTGAAAGAGAGGATGCGAACGTCGGCGTCGCCATCGGTGTTCTGAGGAGCCACGAATAGCGGCACCAGCGTGGCGATGTTGATCAGGGCCACCAGTCCCACGGCGGCGGCCGTCCTGGGCCAGCGGCCCAGGAGCAGAAACAGCAGCAAGACCAACAAGGCGACGGTCAGTTGGGGGCGAAAACTGGCGAGGTTGTCGAGCACCCAAGAGAAGCGCCCCAAGTAAGCGAGGAGAGACGTGAGGGCTAGCAACAGTGCCACCAGAGCGACCAGAAACATGGAACCGGCAGGTTGGCAGGGGCGAGCGCCTACCTAGAGCAGGAGACGAGCCACCCAATACAACCCGAGTCCGGTGATGACGACGCCCAGCATCGAGCGACGGAACAGCAAACCGCCGGCGACGGCTCCGATGAACGCAGCAACGTTGGGAGGGGTGGCGTCGCTGCCGCTGCCGATCAGGTCCTGGGTCCCGATAACAACGAAGAGGGCCACCGCGAACACGTCGAGAAACCGCCCCAACCGGATTGATCGGTGGGTGAAGGAGAAGTACCGCGAACTGAAGGTGATGGCCGCGACCGCCAGGATCAGAGGGAGATAAGTCATTCCGCTGGGCCCGGCACTGCCGCGGCCAGCAATGCCGCCAGAAAAGCAGCCGAAGTCAACTGCCAGGCAGGAGGAAGAAAGGCCACAGCCAGGAACGTGGTACCAACCGCCAACGCCGCCGCCAGCCAGCGTCGCCAGCCCCTGATAATCGCCGCCGCCAACCCCAGAAAAACCAAGGGAATGACGGCATCGAGGCCATATCGGGTGGGATCGAGCTGAGCGCCGACAACGGCGCCGATCACCGTGGTCACCACCCACGAGGCGAAAAGGGTGAAGTCGGCGGCGGTCTTGTAGGCGGCGAGATCGGGGACACCCTTTTCGGCCGCGGTCACCGTCAATCCATAGGACTCGTCGACCAGGATCCACGACAGGTGGAAGCGTTGCCAGGGCGACACCGGCCCGATGAGATCAGAAAGATGAATCCCCATCGGTATATGGCGCAAGGCCAGCCCGGTCGTGGCCACCAGCACGGGGCCCGCGCCGAAGGGAATCAGGCCCACCATTGCCAGCTGGGCGGACCCAGAGACGATCAAGAGCGATGACAGTCCGGTGACAAGGGGGCTGAATCCCACCTGAGCGGCGAGCGCCCCATAGACCAAGCCGAAGACGATTAGCGGGGGAATCAGTGGGAGGGTGTCGCGAAACCCCCGCCGAGAAGAGGACTCAGTCATTCTTGCGTAGAAATGGGCGGGTTTTTGCGGCGAATCTACGCAAGAAGGGATTGGCGGAGGCGATCGATCTGCTCGTCAATCGGGAGTCCCGGTTGAGAAGGGACTACCTCGAGATCGGAGGGCTGCAAGCCGGTGGCAGCGAGGTCGTCGGGCTCGATATCAGCGAGATTGTCTCCGTCCGCCAGCAGGCGAGAAACGAGTTTTCCCACCATCTCGTGAGCAGTCCGGAAGGCGATCCCCCGGCGGACGAGATTCTCGGCGATGCCGAGGGCATCGGTCCAGACAGAGGGTGGCGGCGGGTCGAAGGTAGCGGTAGCGATTAGCTGGGCCAGAGCCCGGCTGCTTGCCCCCAGCGTGTCGTCGAGCCAGAAGAGCGCCGGCTTGTCCTCCTGGAGATCACGGTTGTAGGAGAGCGGTAGGCCCTTTTGCAAGGCAAGCAATCCGGTCAGCTGGCCAATCGCCCCGGCGGCGCGCCCCCGCACCAGCTCGGCCACATCCGGATTTTTCTTCTGCGGCAAAGCCGACGAGCCGGTCGTGAACTCGTCGGCGAGCTGCACCCAGCCGAACTCGAGCGAGGACCAGAGCACGAGCTCTTCGG
>JAICGW010000105.1 GCA_025922945.1 Acidimicrobiia bacterium
AGGTCCAATGCCTGCCGCATTTGATGGTGGCTGACGTCGCCGGTTATGAGCACGTCGGCTCCACGACTCCGAGCCTCCCCGACGAAGGACCCGCCCGACCCGGGAAGCACCGCCGCACGTCGCAGCTGCCGATCCCGTCCCGCCGACCGGATCTCCGGACCAACCTCGCGTCGAAGCATCTCTACAAGGTCAGCCAGTGAACCGTCCATCACCCCCACCCGTCCAATCATCGACGCGGCCGATGTCTCGTAGATGTCGAAGGCGGGCTCTTCGTAAGGATGGGCCGCGAGCAGCGCCGCAACCGCATTGTCACGCTCGCCCGCTCCCACCCGCATCTCGAGACGGACTTCCGCCACCTCACTGAGCTCGCCCACCGCCCCGACGGCCGGCGCCGCCCCCGCCCCCGGAAGGAACGTCCCCAGCCCCTCGCTCCGGAAGGAGCAGGCGGTGTAGTTGCCAATTCGGCCCGCCCCTGCGGAAACAAGTGCGGTAACCACCCGGTCGAGATGCTCGGGCGGCACGAAGGTGACGAGTCTCCACTGCGGCGCTTGCTCGACTCCACCGAATGCTTCCACCTCGCGTAAGCCAACCATCGCTCCCAGAGCATCGGAGGTCCCTCCGGCTGCGGCATCCCACGCGGTATGCACGACGGCCAAGCTGATACCGGCCTTGATCAGCTGATAGGCACGTCCTTCCGGCCCCGATCCCGCCACCAGTTGGGTGATCGGTTTGAACAACAGCGGGTGATAGGTGATCAGAAGGTCGACATCTGAGATCTTCGCCACGACCTCGGGCGTTACTTCGTGGCATACCCCCAGTCGGCTGACGTTGGCGTCGGCATCACCCAGTTGCAGCCCGTACGGGTCCCAGGCGGCGGCTCGATCGCCCAAGGAGGCGAGGGAGTCAAGGACGTCTCGGACAAGCACTTATTCGATGGTACCGAGTGGCAAAACCCTGGCCGAGGCCGGTCAGGCGGACGGGGCCATGGGGATCGACACCATGAAAACCGTGTGGCCCACCTGGTGACGGTATTCAATCTCGCCCCCCATGAGCGACACCAGCGCCCGTGCCACCGAGAGGCCCAGACCCAGGCCGGAGGCAATGACCAGGTCCTCGGGAGCTTGATCAAACGGGGCGAAGGGATGCTTCGAACGCTCCGAACCGAGGCCCGGTCCGGTATCGCAGATTGCCAGCCGATACCACCCCTCATCCTCTCTGCCAATCACTTCGACTGGTTCGTTGCCATGAGCGAATGCATTTGCAACAAGGTTGTGGATCACATGTTGGATTCGAGGTCGGTCCACGAGCACAGTGGCTTCATGGCAATCGACCTTGACCTGTTCTCCGACCCTCACGAAATGGCTGATCGCTCCTTCGACGACGGCGGTGACGGAGTGAGCCTCTGGCCGGTACTGGAGATTCGTAGCATCGAGGCGGGCGGTAACCAGGATGTCATCGACCATCCTTCTCAATTCACCCGACTGCGAGAGAATGGCCACCGCCCCTTCGTCCACGATCTGAGGACCGGGTTGGTGCGAGATCAGGTCGGCCCATCCATAGATACCGGTAAGCGGCGTTCGCAACTGATGAGACAGGCCCGCGATCAAACGATCTTTGGTATCCGCCAGCTCGCGCTGACGATTGAGCTCGGACTCCAACTGGGAGCGCTCGAGCCGACGCCGGGCGCGGCGGCGGATGAAGATCACCGATAGAACCGGTACTAGGAGAGCGACGACAAAAGAGGCGGCCTGGGAGAGGCGCCCCGCCTGGGCTTGCTCGGCGTCGATAAGGCCGCTGATCCTTGCCGCCTCTCGGCTGAGAGCAGCTGCCAGGGCACCGAGAGCGGGGAGGGTGTCGGCCTCGACCTCCACTCGGGCGGCGTCCGGAGCCGACCGCGCCAATAATTCCTGGACACTGCGTGTCGACGCCACGACCTCGTTCGCCAAAGACTGAAGAGATTCCACGTCGCCGAGTGTCGCAAGTTGCTGGTTGATGCGATGCGAGGCGGCCAACGCTTCATTCAAAGCCTGACTACTCACCGCGGGGCTGTCGCTATCGAGCGAGGCGAACGCGATAACCAACGCCGCCCGGTGGGTGGCGGTTTCGGACAAAGCGATTTGAACCGACTCGAGGCGCTGAGAGTCAGCGGCAATCCGCGCCGCCTGGTCGGCATTGGAGAAAACAGCCGCAGCCCCCGCCGCGACGATGACCATCACCGCTGTCGCTGCGGATCCCAAGTGTCTAGCCCATCTGGAAGTCACGGAAATGGCATCGGCTGAGGGGCCGGGGGTTCTTAAGAGAAGTCGGTCTTTCGGTCGATTACTTCTCCATGAGAAGGTGGGTTGCCTTGGGCGGCACATTCCTGATTCTCTTCGCCCTGGCACTGCCCGCTCGGGCCGGTCTCGGCGACCTTCTGGGTGGGGTGCTCGAAGACCCGATCTCCGAGCTCACCGAGCCTCTGGCGCCATTGGTGACCAGCGTGCCGCTGGTCGAAGATCTCCTCGAAACCACTGAAGCCTTGACCTCGCCGGTGGTCACCGTTGTCGATTCCCTCGCCAGCCCGGTGGTCACGGTCGTCGAGCAAGTCGTCAGCCCCATCGCCGAGCCGCCCGACGAGGTTGTCGGCCCAATCGTCGAGCCGGTGCAGGAAATCGTCGACCCGGGAGTGGTGGAGCCGCCGGTCGACCCCGTCGACCCCGTGACCGAAATCCTCGACCCAGTTCTCGACGTCCCGCCTGCCCCCCTCCCTCCGATAGAGCCGACGCTGCCTGTCGTGAACTCGGGCGAGACCCTGACTCGATTCGAAGTTGTTGAGCTGACCTTTGATCAGGTTCCGGTCGCAATCCCGATCGAAGCAGACATTGACCAATCAGCACCCCCGACGGAGACAATTCAAAGGGCACTCTTGAGCTCGATCATCGAGTCCCCGGTTTCCCTGCAGGACCGCGAGGGCAACGACCCCGTCACCAAGAGCACAGACTGGTTGAGTGCGCTGAGGAGCTGGCTCGAAGCAGGGCTCAACGGATTGCTCGATGTTGTCGCCATCCCGGCTCGACTATTGGAGATACTGCTGAGAGCTCTCTTGTCGGCCGGATCAGGTTTGGTAGCACCGGCAGCAATTCTCATGGCGCTGGCAGTGGGTGGCCGGCGGAGGTTGCTCCCGGCTTCATAAATACTCGACCCGGGACCTTCCGGTCCCGGGTCGAGCAGGTTTTTGATTGACGTTGCTGTTATGCGGCCAGAGCCTGAATTCGGGTCGAGAAGTCCGCCCAGAAGTCCATGAACTCAGCAGAGAGATCAATGTCGGACTCCGTGACCGCATCGGTCAGCGCTTCCGCGGCATCCTGAACCGGCTGAAGCTCGTCGGTAGTCAGCTCGAGGTCGGAAGCAGCGGATACCAGGCCAGAAAGCTCGGTCTGGACCTCCTCGAAGGCCGTTACCACGGGCTCGGGCGCATTCGCCTCGATCTCGGCGGCGTGCGCAGCCAGATCGGACTCCAACGCCGCGATTTCAGTCGCCACATCAGCCGCACCAGAGGTATCGGTCTGGGTGTCATCGCTTCCCGTCGCCGTTGTCCCCGTGCTGGCCATGGTCGTGGCCGTCCCCCCCAGCGAGGTGTCATCGGTGGGTGCGAGGATGGAATCGTCAGCAGTGGTACCGCTTCCGCAGGCTGCCAGGATTACGGCAGTAACAGCGAACGCAGCCAGTGATTTTCTTGTCATTTGGGTATCTCCTTTCAATGCGGAGTTCACCCCCGCTCGCGTATTCGTACCCCCTCGAAAAGGCACGAAACGCAAGATCCGGGTTTCCGCCAATTCTTAGGTTTTTCCCATTTGCTCGAACTCAAATGAACCTTCCCCCCCTCGGTGCCGTCCTCTGATTGGTCGTCGGGGTTAGGGCCTGCCGACCACAATCGAGATGGCGGTACCAGTGCGAGGAGCAATTGAATGGAGAGTCCAGATGTTGCCGACGTGGTGGCGGCAGCCGCCGGCGACATCGGGGCCTTCGAACGACTGGTTCACGCCACGGAGGGTCATCTCTGGCGCTACCTGGTCCATCTTCTCGATGACGGAGCCCTGGCCGAGGACGTGAGACAGGAGGTGTTCATTCGCGTCCATCGAAAGCTCCCGTCGCTGCGCGACCCCAATCGTTTCGTCCCCTGGGTCTTCGCCATGGCTCGAAATGCTGCCTACGACGCCAGCCGCTCCCGTCGTCGGCGCAAAGACCGCTTGCAGCTCGTCGTTGAGGAGGCGCGCCACTCCCCCAGCTCCGATCCGCACCTTGAGATGGAGGTAAACGACGCCCTAATGCGGCTTGACGAAGACCTACGTGAAGCATTGGTCCTGATCGGGATGATGGGCCTGTCGTATGGAGAAGTGGCGGAGACGCTCGGCATTCCTGAAGGCACCGTGAAGAGTCGAGTGTTTCGTGCCCGCCGTCAGCTCGTGTCGAGTCTAGAAATGGAAGCCCCCGATGCCTACTGATCTCCTCTGCGTGCACGCGCAGCTCGAGCTCTCCATAGCTCATGACGAGAGTCGAGAGCCATCGCCAGAGGCCCGCCTCCACCTCGAGACATGCGCGCACTGCCAGCGTTTTGCAGCCGCGCTTTCCACCCTCGACGAGAAGCTGGCGCGGGGCGAAACGCACCTCAGCCCCCCTCACCGAGATCTGAGCCCCCGCAGGCGGCGCAACTGGCAGCCGGTGGCAGCGGCACTGTTTGCCGGCTTAGTAGCCGGTGTCTTGATGTCCGGCTTCGGCCGGCTCGCTTCCCTGCAGGCACACGAACTGCGAGGCCTCTACGACCTGGCCAGCCCTGCCTTGGGAGGCCTCTCGGCCAATCTGCGCGTGGTGGAGCGGGGCTGGCACCCCGCCGTGGGCGAACGTCATTACCGCGGAGAGCTCACCTACTCCGCCCCTGAATCTCTGGCGATCAGCCTGATCGATGAAACCGTCTATCCGGACTCTCAATGGCAAGCCAACAACCTCGACTTGCGATTCGTCGACGGAGACTTCTTTGTTCGCTCGACGCTCTCGTGTCCGGTCAGCGCTCTGCCGGCGTGCCAGCCGGAGCCGATCGTGCGGGCCATCGCCGGCCTCAAACCCTTCGACGAAACCGTCCTCACCCCACTCGAAATTGTTGGACCCTCACGCAGCTTGACCTGGTGGTCGGGGATCAGCGTTCTCGGTGAGACCGAGCTGGCGGGCAGGTCGGTCATACAGGTCGAGACCACGGTGTCCGGCTCCGACATTCTGACCGCGATCATCGAGCATGGCGGGTGGCGAGAGATGCATCCAACCGATCGGGCATTGATCTGGCTCGACCGCGAGACCCTCGCCCCCCTCCGGATCGAAGTGTTTGCTGCTCGTTCCCCCGAACGTCGCCTCTGGGCAGGCCGGCACGGCTACCAGGATGGGGACCACGATCACTATTTCCTGGTCGAGTTCGACTCGCTCGACCTGGGCGGAATCGAAATCGAAGTCGAATTGGGGACGGAAGCCCTCTTTGGCGGTTTCAGCCAGGGTGAGGCGCCAATCCCGACGCCCTCGCTGCCGCCGGACTTCGCCGACCATCGACAAGGACAGTGGCTCTTGCCCGAGGGGGGCATCGTCTGGGCGCGGTCCTGGAGTGACGGACGCGCCTGGCTCATGGTCGAGTCGACCCGTGAATGGCGAGATCCTCACCTCTTTGGACTGCCATCGCCGTTTGTGGAGCCGCTGGCTCTTCCCGAAGGAGGGATCGGATATCTGAGTGCGGACCAGAATCGGCTGGCCCTCCACTCCGAGGACGAAGACGTGGTGATCTCCGGATCCGTACCGGTCGAGACGCTGGTCGCGGTCGCTGCCTCGCTCGAAATTCGAAGCGAGGAGGTCCCGCCGGACTGGGATGAGTCGGCGGTCGTGGCAGCCGACTCGATTCCCCCCGGGACCCTGGTGCCCAACGTCTCGGGGTGGTCGTTGTCGGGCTTAATCGACGGCGATCGGCGGGTGATGCTCTTGGCCGGCTCGGGAAATCAGAATGTGCTCATCGAGGCCGAACCCGGCGATCGTCTCGATAGCCCCACGGGGCCGGACTATTCCGAAGTGGAAGTGCGGAGAACGAACGGTCGCTACGACGCCGGGACCGGCACCTTGGAGTGGATCGAAGGCGGAGTTGTGATGCGGATGCGCAGTTCGTCGGTCTCGCTCGAGACCCTGATCGAAATCGCAGAGTCGATGAACCCGCGGTGAAGCGCTGCTGGTCAGTCGCCGCCGTCCTCGCTGGAATCTTGATTGGATATACGTTGCCGGTGGCATTGACGCCGTCCGCACTCCCGGTCAGCGACCCACCCGCGACCAACGCGGTTCCTATCACCGCCGCCAGCGTTTCGACCAGCACCCTCGAGCGGACTGAGAGGACTGCCGCTACTACTACCACCACTACCCCATCCAGGCAGGGAATTTTTCTGATCTGGGCAACCGGAGGCCTGCCGAAAGCGTTGGCCGATGGCCTGGTTACCAACTTCGAAGAAATCTCGGTCGTCAAGGGCGACGCCGTTGAGCTGTCGAGCGGCGGCCGGCTCATCCCCCTCGACGCGCTGGCTTTGAATCCGACTACGCATGCTTTCTACGACCGAGCGGCCGAACTCGGTCGGCTCGAACCCGGGACGGTGGCGCTGGGCGAGACGTCAGCTCGGTTGCGGGGCGCCGGGCCGGGAACAGTATTGAATCTCGACGGGATCGACTTCACCGTCGCCGCCGTTGTCAGCGATGCACTGATCGGGGCAGCCGAAGTGGTTTTCGTCATAGACGATCCCATTTCTCCGGTCTCCACCGATCGTTACGCGCTCGTCAGCTCGGACATGGCCCGCCAGGACTTCGAGAACCTCGTCCGTAGCCTCTACGAAGGGCCGGCACCACTGCGGATTCGGACGGAGGGAGAAACCGCCTGGCTCCGACACGGGGACGCCGTTTTGCCGCAGGTTTTCATCAAGGAAGCCCTCGGTGAATTCTCCTACACACAGGTCGGGGGTTCGACGTTCGACCAGGATGAAACTTTCGTCGAAACAAACATCGTTACTGAGCGGGTGCCGCTACTCGGGGAATTGCGCTGTCATCGCCTTGTGGTCGAGATGCTGGCCGGGGCGATGACCACACTGGTCGAGAAAGGTCTAGCCCACCTGGTGGAGCCGGCCGGCTTCGCCGGGTGCTGGTTTCCCCGGTTCATCAGCCCAGCGGTGGGCGTCTCCTCGGGGCTATCGCGGCATGCGTGGGGGGCGGCAATTGATCTGAATGCGGGCTCCAATCCGGTGGGTTCTTCCGGGAACCAAGATGCGCGGCTCATCGAGACGATGGAGGGCTGGGGATATACCTGGGGTGGGGACTGGCTGGTCCCCGACCCGATGCACTTCGAGTTCGCGACCCGGCGATGAAACCGGGTCGCGAGATGTTTTTGGTCAACGCCTCCGCCGCGCGAAGCCGAAACCACCGAATAAGAGAAGTATGACAAGGATCAGAATGATCCATCCGGTGGTGCTCATATGTTTCTCCTTCTGACGGGTGTTATCCCATCGAGACTCTGGAGTACCCGGTCGCAGGAGAAACGAAACGATGGGTGCTACATCATCTGTCGGGTGCCGGCACATTCGGGATGACCGCACTGACATGCCATCTCGGCGGTGTGGTCCTCGTGCTGACGGCAATGGTCGCTGCAGTAATCGCCCATCCCCGCAACCTGACAGGTGCAGCCTTCGTGTGCGCATTGCATTTCTTCTCCTCTCGGGCGCCGATGCAACGCGGTTACCCGGCCTCGTCTTAGGTCTAAACCGGGCCGGTTTTACCAAACGTCTCCCGCCCGCCAGTCGCAGGTGATCAGTCCGCGCAAATCGAGACCCGATGTCTCGCGCGTGAACAAAACCATGATGAAACCGTCATCTTCAGGCGTGCGCTCGATGCCAGAGGATGTGCGAACGCCCGAGGGTCCCTGCCAGCGGCGCCAGCCGAGGCGTTCGTAGAAATGAAACGAACCCGTCCCGAGGGCACCGAGTCGATGGGTTTCCGAAATGATCTCGCCGATGGTGGTCATCACCCGGGTGCCGATCCCCCTCC
>JAICGW010000106.1 GCA_025922945.1 Acidimicrobiia bacterium
TCAAGCGACGGGTCACCGACGGCGCCAGCAGGGCTTCGCCTGCGGCGACGACCCGGATCGCCTCGATGAGCTGCTCGGGGGGCGTGCGTTTGAGAAGGAAACCGCTCGCTCCGGCGGAGAGCGCCGCAAATACATACTCGTCGAGCTCGAAGGTGGTGAGGATGATGACCCGCGGGCCTTCAGTCGTCGCAACGATGCGCCTCGTCGCTTCGATCCCGTCCATCACCGGCATCCGAATGTCCATCAGCATGACGTCGATCGGGTGAGCAGTGACGAGATCTATCGCCTCGGCCCCCGTGCCCGCCTCCGCAACCACCTCGAAATCGGGCTCTTGATCGATGATCATCAGCAACCCGGCGCGGATCAACTGATCGTCGTCACAGATGCCGATTTTGATCACGATGCGCTCTGCAACGGAATCCGGCTCTCGACCATGAAACCGCCATTCGATCCGGTCCCAAACTGAACGGTGCCGCCATGGAGCTGGGCTCGCTCGACCATGCCTCGCAAGCCGCGGCCGAGTTGGGGCTCGCCTCCGTGACCGTCGTCGGTGACACGGATCGTCACGTCGTGGTCGATGACAACCTCGACGGCGACTTTCGTGGCCGCGGCGTGTTTGAGGGCATTGGTGAGCGCTTCTTGCACCAATCGGTATCCCGCCAAGCTCACACTGGCGGGAACCCTCTGCGGGTCTCCGTCGATCGTGAGATTGACCGGCAGGCCCGATCGAGAAAACTCGGTGCAGAGCTCATTCAATTGAGCCAAGGTGGGGAGAGCCTTTCTGGAGCTGCCGCTGGAGAGAACGTTGAGCATCCGATCGAGATCGGCCAAGGCCGCCCGCCCAGTGTCGGCGATCGACTTGAGAGTCATCCGGGCCGCGGCCGGATCGGAGTCGAAAATGCGGTCGCCAACCCCCGCCTGGACGACCATCAGATTGACCGCATGGCCGACGATGTCGTGCAGTTCGCGGGCGAGGCGGGTCCTCTCTTCGGCTAACTCCGACTGTGCTTCCTGGGCCGCCAGGCGGGTCCGACTGAGTTGCGCGCGGCCTACCAGCCAGCCCGCCAGGTAGAGGGCCATGACGAAAGCGGCGGTGATAAAGCCGTCCCCTTCGTCCGGAAACCGAATGAAATAGAAGGCGATGCCGGCAAAGCCGAGCAGGAGACCCCCCAACGAGCGTCCCATTGGCAAGCGGGAAGCCATCACCACCAGGGCGATGAAGTTCGTCCACTGGTAGTAGTCGCTCGGGTATCCGATGGCGATCAATCCATAGACCGCGACGCCGTTGACCAAATAGGCACCAAACGGATAGGCCCGCAGGAATGCGAGAGCGCCGGCCGCCACCAGCGAGACCAGCGTTCTGGCGACGGCGGGCGGGCCGGGCTCGAAAAGCCACACCTCGAGCTGGAGGAGGATGGCCGCCAGCAGGCTGACGGCCACCTCCGCTCGATTGAACGAGAGCTTGCTCGGTAACCCCATTCAGGCGGGCAAAGTACTCGGGGATCGTCCGATCCTCGACCGGGTCCAGGCCAGCACCCCACCCGCCGTGAATGCCGCCAGTCCGCCAAAGAGCAGGATGGATTCAATCCCGGTCGGGTCGCCAGGCGCTCTCCCTGAGTTGGTGTGCACGATCGACCACCCGACGATCCCCAGGTACCCGCCAAGAGTCAGCCGCACCAGAGCGGTCCGAATCGGCAGGCGGTTTCCGACGACCACGGCGAAGATGAACACCTGAATCCCGTGGAGGGCGATGGCGTGAGGGAATTTGGCCACCCCGGCAGCGCCCACGGTGAGGTGGTCCGGCACCGTCCCCACCGTTTCCCAGAACTTGACGCCCATCTCGATCAAAGGCACGCCGAGACCCAGGCCGAGTAGGACCAACAGCATCCCCGTCCCCATCGGCAGTTTCATTCCCGGGGGAGACTCGACAAAGGTCCAAATAGCGATCGCCAGCAGCGCCAGGCTCACGAGCCCGATGGTCACGCCCATCACGCTGAACACCCCCGAGTCAAATTCGGTGGCGAAGTTGAAATGCGAAGCCTGACCGCGCCAGGCCTGCATGGTGATGAGCCCGGTCTCAACCAGACCGCCGCCAGCCAGTCCGAGCGCGATCGGCCAGCCGAGCCGGGGGCGCTGGGGGAATCGATCCATCAACCAGCCCATCGCCCAAAACATGAGGCTGAAAGAGACGGCAAAGGTGACCGGCTTGCGGAAGGAGACCGCTCCTTGCCAGTCCCCGCCCCGGGCGATCGCCACACCCAGGTGGAGAACCGCGGAGAAGGCGAGGGCGAGGGCGAGACGACCGAGCACGCGTGAGTAGGGATATCGGAGGCGAAGATCAGCTATGAGGTTTTCCATCCAGTCAACGTATGGGAAGACCCCTCCACTGTCGTCCCCCTGGCCGGGCATTGGTCGTCACCCCTGGGGGTGACCGGTTTTCGCGCGTCGAACGCGGGCTGGGCCCGCGTTCGATGCGCGAGAATCGAAAGGATGATCAGATTTGAAGCCCCTCGCTCGCGTTCGAAGTCGGTTCCTCACGCCATTCCGGTCCTGAGCGGAAACGAAGGAGCGATCGGTGGCTATCAGGCTGCACTGAATCGTTCGAAGGCGTCGATTGCCCGCCAGGGATTCACCGGCAAGCTCAGCCAGGTGGCCCAACTCGACAACGACCTCATCGCGGTAGGTCTGGGAGACGAGGCATCTGCGGACTCCCTGCGGGCGGCCGCCGGTTCGTTGGCCCGCAGCCTGGGAAAGATCGACCGGCTGGCCACCAGCCTGCACGAGGTCCAGATCGCCGGGGCAACCGCGGCCGTGGTCGAGGGGCTCGGCCTCGGGGCGTACCACTTCTCCAGCTACAAGAGCGAACCCGATCACTCGCATGTGGTCGAACTTCCCGGCGCCCGGCAAGCTGAGATAGATCAGGCCATGATCGGGGTCGAGGCCGAAACCTTCGCCCGTGACCTGATCAACACCCCAGCCGCCGATAAGGCACCGGCCGACCTGGCCGAGAAGATCGCCGAGCGGGCGCGATCAGCCGGGGTGAAAGTCGAGATCTGGGACGAATCGCGAATGGCGTCCGAACAGCTGGCAGGCACGCTCGGAGTCGGTGCCGGTTCCTCGCGTCCCCCGCGCTTCGTCCGCCTGAGCTATCGGCCGAGCAAGGCCAGTCGCAGTCTGGCCCTGGTGGGAAAGGGCATCGTCTTCGACTCCGGCGGTCTCTCGATCAAGCCGGCCGACGCCATGGAGACGATGAAGACCGACATGTCGGGAGCGGCGGCGGTGGCGGCAGCAACGGCTGCCATCGCCCGGCGCAAGCTACGGGTGGGGATCGAGGCTTACCTGCCCCTGACCGACAACATGTCGGGAGGGAACGCCATCAAGCCGGGCGATGTCATCCGTTATCGGAACGGGCGGACGATCGAAGTCCTCAACACCGATGCCGAAGGACGGCTGGTGCTTGCCGATGGACTCATCCTCGCGGCCGAATCGGACGCCGACCTGATCGTCGACATTGCCACCCTCACCGGTGCCCAACGTATTGCGTTGGGCGATCGAGTGGGAGCGGTCTTCGGTACAGAGCGGGAGGACACCGAGCTGGCCACCGCGGCCGGGGCCATGGCGGGCGAGCGCTTCTGGCCGATGCCGCTGGTGGCGGACTACGACCATCTGATCAAATCCGAGATCGCCGATCACAAGAACACGGGCGGTCGCTACGGAGGCTCGATCAGTGCCGCCTTGATCCTCCAGCCATTTGCCGCCGACAAGCGCTGGATTCACCTCGACATCGCCGGGCCAGCCCGCGCCGAGAAGGCTTACAACTGGTTCACGGTCGGGGGAACCGGCTTCGGCACCCGCACGCTGATAGCACTAGCGGAGGCGTTCGCCGACGGGTAATCAAGGCCAGCCGCGGTGGTGGAGGCGGAATTCCTTCACCTCCGCCGAACTGGTCGGACCCCAGGTCCGCATCGCCACCGGATGATCGGCGCGGGCCGCCGCCAAATCTTCGGGGCTGAACCAGAGAGAGCTCTTCAGCGGGACGATGCCATACAGCCGGCAGGCGTTCTCTCCAAGCACTTTGCGCTTGATCTGCCGCGTCAGCGCCGGGTAGCCGAACCGCTCTTGGAATTCGGCGGAGATTTCAAACGCCCGGAAGGCATCGATCTGTCCTTGGGGAGATCCGTAGAAGATGGAGTCGGTCCCCCACAAGAGGTTGTCCTCGCCCACCGCCACTAGCAGCTTGCCGATGACGTGTGCCGCCTCTTCGGGACGTCGGAGCAGGTGCCACCACGTGGAGCCGATCTCGGCGTAGACGTTCTCACCCGGACCCACACCGGCCCGGAGCAGCGAGTCGACCAGCCGGTTGACGCCGAAGCCGGCGGTGTCCTGCGTGTAGGCGCTCTCGGTGGTGCGGACCTCGAATCCGGAGTGGTAGATGACGAACTTGACTCCGGGATGAGCCTTGGCGGCGGGGCCGACGTCGATCGGGGAGCCGATGGCTGAGTTCCCGGCGAGTCCCTTGTGGATACAAAGCACCGGCTTGCCGAGCCGTTCGATCTGATTAAGGAACGCATCGGCCACCCGGGGAAGCTCGGCATCGTGGTCGTCCAGGAACCACCCGGAAGGAAAGTGAGTGAAGGTCTTCCAACCCGCAATGTCGAACTCGTCGACGGTCCGCTCCATCTCTTCGAGGACGCCCTGGACGGGACCGAGTTGGGGGAGGGCCAGAGCGTTGACGAGGATTCGGTTGTCGAGGCCGAGGGCCGTCACGATTCGGCGGGTCTCCTCCATCACCTCCGGCGAAAGCGGGCTCCCTTCCGGCATGATGGGCAGGCCCGAGAGAGCAGTCATCGTGGTGTCGGAGCGAATGAACATCTCCTCCAGGAAGTGGTTCATCGTGAAGCACGCCCGGGGATCGTCCTCGACCTCGCAGCGCGCCTGGGGAAACTGATTGCCCCAGAACCAGTTGCCGCGGGTGGAGGGATCGAGGTCGTATTCGAGGAGATGGCCCTGCATGTCGAAGACGAAATCTCCCGACCCGAGCAAGGTCCTTGCGGTCACCGGGTCGCGCCGCGCCTCCAACCCCACACGGGCGATTGGATAACCGCCTCCGAGTGGTCGACCGGCAGCGGTAGTGGCAGATCCTTCGATGGCCCAGAGCGTGGCGACGGTCGCCGCCGCCGAACGAAGGAACTCCCGCCTGCTCAGTCCGGTTACGCGGCGCCCTACGTCGCAATCAGCCGTCGCGGCCGCGATCATCTCCGCCTGGACGTCATCCGTTGGCTCGGGCTCGTACTCGCCATTGGAGCAAGGCCCGAAGGTGATCGGAAGGCCGGGATCCTCGCGGTCCTTCACCCGATCGATGCTACGACCAATCAATTTCCTTGCGGGCGCTAGCGTTCGAAGCCCGTGAAGTCCTCGACTCGCTTCACTTTGCGAACGGTCGCCTTCGACACGCTGGCGGTGGCGGTCGCCGGACTCATCGCCTCACAGGTGGTCTTCGGAGTTCCGATCCTGTGGGAAGTGCCGACCGGCTTCTTTTCCAACTTTCGTCCGATCTGGCCGATGGGGGCGATGTTGACTGGCGGCCTGATTCTGGGCAGCTGGCAGGCGACCAAGTGGGTCGAGCCCCATATCCGTCGGCCCCTCTACAACCGCGCCTGGGTGGCCGCCGCGGTTGGCCTCGGTGTCACGCTGCTTGGAGTTTTCACCTTCCGCACCTATTACTCCACGGCGTGGGTGCCGCTGACCCTCGGGCTCTGGGTGGTCCTCGCCTTAGGTCACAGGGCGGTGCGACGTCGCCATCGCTGGCTCGAGCGGATGGTGCTGGTGACGCACGAGAAGGCACTCGGTCACGAACTGGCCGAGGCACCTCACGCCGAGGTGGTCGACCTGCTCGATCCCCGCGGCGAGGCTCCACCATCGGCCCTGCCCCCCAACACCACGTTGGTAGTCGACCTGACCTCGTTGATGTCAGACAGCATGGCCCGGTTTGTCTCATCTTCGACCGTGGCCGGCTACGACGTACGCGCCTTGAGCAATGTCTATGAGGATCATCTCGGGCGAGTGGCACTGGTGCATCTGGCGGAGGGATGGGAGATCAGCGTTCCCCTCGAACAGCGGGCGCCATATGTTCCGTTCAAGCGCGTTGTCGAGACAGTGCTGGTGCTGGCGACGTTGCCGCTCTGGTTACTGCTGGCCGGGATCACCTGGGTCTTGGTGCGAAGCGGCTCGAAGGGGAGCGTCATCTTCCGCCAGGTGCGAACCGGGATCAATGATGAACCCTTCACGATGTACAAGTTCCGGACCATGGTGGATGGGGCCGAGGACGACGGGCCCCAATTCACCCAGCCCGACGATCCCCGCATCACCAAGGTGGGCCGGTTCCTGCGGGCAACGCGCCTCGACGAAATCCCCCAGCTGTGGAACGTCCTCCGAGGGGAGCTGGCGCTGGTGGGACCGCGGGCGGAGCAGGTTGCTTTCACCCGCCAGTTCGAGTCGATCATTCCTTTCTATCGGTACCGACACCTGGTGCGTCCGGGAATCACCGGCTGGGCTCAGGTCCACCATGGTTATGCCGACGACCTCTCCGACACCATCGAAAAACTCACCTACGACCTCTATTACGTCCGCCACATGTCTCCCTGGCTCGACTTCTCGATCATCATGAAGACCTTCATGACGGTCCTCACTGGTCGCGGCGCCCAGTAATACAGCAACCCAGGGTTCGCAGATAGGCCCTACCTATCTGCCGGCCCACAGAATGGGAGATCATCATGAGTCAAGTCCCACCGGTACTCATTTTCGATGTGAACGAGACGCTTCTCGATCTGGCGGGATTGGACCCGCTCCTGGTCGAAGTGTTCGGTTCGCCACCGCCGCGGGGTGAGTGGTTTGCTCGCCTTCTCCATGGTTCGGTCGTCGCCAACTACACCAACTACCGACCTTTCGGAGGCATAGGAGTCGAAGCCCTCTTGGCCCTCGCCCGCAGACGTCAGATCGAGCTCGACCTCGAAGATGCGCGGGGGATCGTCGCCTCGATGCTTTCGCTACCGGCTCATCCCGAGGTGCCGGGCGCCCTGAAGCGATTAGCCGAGGCGAATTTTCGTATGGCCACGTTGACCAACAGCGCTACCGAGGCCGTCACATCCCAGATGCGCAACGCCGGACTCGACGGCTTCTTTGAGCGCCTGATTTCCGTTGAAGAGGTGCATTTGTTCAAGCCAGCACCGGAGGTGTATCGAATGGCGGCAGAACGGCTCGACATTGACATCGATCAAGGTCTGCTGATCGCCTCTCACGACTGGGACGTGGTGGGGGCGCGGGTAACTGGCATGCCCGGGGCCTTTCTGGCTCGGCCCGGAGCCGTCTGGGGTCTTCCCGACCCGGAGCCGGATCTAGTTGCGCCCGACCTGGAGGCGCTTGCGGACTTGCTTATCGGGTGAGAAGACGTTGCTCGGGTGGGTAATGGCGGACGGGACGGGTTTCAATCCGCACCGGTTGTGTGGCCGACTCGACCGGATTCCAACCCAACAACTCGAAGAGGGTGGCGACGCGTGCGGTCCAGCTGTGAGCCGCGACGATCGATTCGGGATCGGGGCGCTCACCATGGCGAGCGGCATTCACTGCCGCGACCAGATCTTCGTCGAGGAACACTCCCGGGAGGCCGCGGAGCGGCTCGAGCGGCGGCGCCGCGACCGGCACCTTCATCGCCAGGTACTCGAACACCTTGAGGGGACTCACGGCATGAGTGGTCTTGGTGACCTTGAAGGGAATCAGAGCTACCTCGGTGTGGGCCAGGTAGGAAGGCAATTCCGGCTGTGGCTTCAGTCCCAGCAAATGGACATTGCCCGGAA
>JAICGW010000107.1 GCA_025922945.1 Acidimicrobiia bacterium
CCCTTGAGCGGTTGGATTCGACCAACGAAAAGCAGGATGGGCCCTTCGCCCAAGCCGAGACGTCTGCGCGCCCCGGCCTGAGACCCCGGTTTGAAGACCCGATGGTCGACCCCAGGCGGAGACGTACACAGCCGGTTGGGATCGGCGCCATAGAAATCCAACAACTCCTCGGCCTCCGCCGGGGTTGAGGCCATGACGCAATCAGATGCCTCGATCACCTCATGCTCGGCGGCGATACGTATCAGACTCTCCGGCGTCTCGCCTGGTCGGAGAGAATCGTTTCTGACTCTCGCGAGAGTGTGAAAGGAATTCGCCAGCGGTATGCGAAGGGCCCGCTTGACGAGCAACCCGGCCCAGCCCGACAGCCAGTAGTGGGAGTGAAGTATCTGGGGAGGATCGTCGCGGATGGCCTCGATTACCGCTTTAGCGAAGGAACGGACGAATCGGGTGAGCGCCGGAATCGGAAGCGGCTGGGGCGGACCGACATCGACATGGACCACCCGGTAACCACCCATGACTTCGACCACCGCCGGATCGTCGGGATCTTGACGGCGGGTATAGACGTCGACCTTCACTCCCCGCGAAGCCATGGTGCGGGCAAGTTGATCGATGTAAACGTTCATCCCCCCAGCGTCGCCCGACCCCGGTTGGGCGAGGGGCGAAGTGTGCATCGAAAGATATGCCACCTTCTCGATCGGCGGGGCGCTCACGTGGTGGCCTCCAATCGGTGCAAGGGCCGCGGCTTAGCCCCCAGCCGAGCCTTGTAGTCCTCGTCACCTTTGAGGAAATCGAAAATCCGAAGGCCCTTCTTGATCGAGTCCTCGATCATTGCTTGCAGAAGCACCAGCCCGGGCGAGGCAGCCTGCAGCTCCGGGTCGAAGCACGAGTTGTAGAGGTAGTAACCATCAGCATCGCTCCATCCGAATACGCACGCGGCAGCCTTTCCGGTTGGCGTTTGCAGATAGTCAACCCGCCAGCCGGGCGACCGAGCCAGTCGGGAAAAGAAGGCGAGGCGGCGATCAGTCATGAAGCGACCCTTCTCACCGGGTGCCAAACGATGGAGACGAACGAACTCATCGAAGCCTTCTCCGTTTCCATGTCGAAGCACGACCGGGCCGATCAAAGATTCGTACCGGCGGCGCTTGCGACGCAACTCGTGCCGATCGCGCTTTGCCAGCGCTCCATAAAAGTCATCGGTGGCGTCGGGGAGAGAGAGCACCATCGCGGTTTCGTGCACGGTGGCGGCTGGAGAAAGGCCAGCGTTGCTTAAGGCCGTGTGCAAAGGCGTCGCTGCTTCCGACGGCAGCGAATCGAAGCTGAGATTGATACCGCTCCCGAGTTCCTCGCAAAGAAAGGCGACCGCCTCATCCAGTCCCTCTCCTAACGGACTGTGGTAATCGGTCAGATCGGTCTCGCCCATCATCTCGATAAGGGTCGAACTCTTCATCATCGAAAGCTGGCCCATGTCCCAGTCGAGGGTGATCGGTTCGACATCGTCGCCAAGTTCCTCGAACCACGCACGCAGAAAGTCCCCTCCCGGAAAAGGCCCCACCGCCGGCGCCATCGGCACCAGATCCTTTCGCTCGACGAGGTCGTTTTGGACTTTCACTCCCAAGCCAACTCCACAAGGGATCGGAACCTTCCCACCGGGGCGCCGCCACCTCGTGTCTCCGGCGAGGCGATGGCGGACAGTGATGCGCGGGCGGCATCGGATAACACCCCGAGTTGTTCGAGCGCCGCCACAGCCCCAACCCCGACCGCCTCGCTGTTGCCATCCCAGCACTTGACCGCGATGCCGTAGCCATTTCGAAGCGCGATGCCCAAGCATCCGGCCGCCCCCCGTTTGGCGGCCGCATCGAGAGCCGTGGCTATGGCGGCATCGGTGTTGCCGTATCCCGAGACCAGGGCTGGATACGAATGCATGGCTTCATAGACGGTGGTCATCTCCGGCGCCGAGGCAAGAAAGGAGAACGATTTCGCCATCGCCAGGCAGTTGGTGGCAAACACCGGCGCGCCGCAACCGTCAACACCGATCGGATCGGTCGGAGCGGAGACGCTGGTGACGAACTCATTGATGGCACGCTGCAAAGGATGGTGCGGTTCGAGATATGTGCCGGGATCCCAGCCCGAACTGACGCAGGCGGCGAGCATCGCCGCATGCTTTCCCGAGCAGTTGTTCCAGATCTTCCTGGGCGCGGTCGCTCCCGCGTTGGCGAGCCGTCTCGACGCCGTGAGGCGGATCGGCCAACTCGGGGGACAGCCCAGCGCCGCCTCGTCCAGGCCCACCGCGGCGAGGATGCTCTCGACTAAGGCGATATGGACGGGCTCGCCATCGTGGCTGGCGCATGCGAGCGCCAGCCGCTCCCGAGCCAGGTTGGCGCCGGACAGATTGCTGATGTGGGCCTGGAATGGCTTGGCGGCCGATCGAAAGTAAAAGGGGCGTCGGATGTCACCGGAGGAAGCCACAAGGTCGCCGGTGGGGTCGGTGACGGCGATGGCTCCATCGTGGATGGTTTCCACCAGGCCCGAACGGACCTGCTCGGCCAGCACTGCGGGCTAAGAGGGGCGAAGGGCCGGGTCGCCCAGGTCGTGCTTGTAGCGGTTGATGACCTCGGCATGGAGCTGATCAAGAATCGCCTGCACACCCTGGCGCACCGTTGAGATCTCCGACTCGAGATCCGCAAGCTCGGAGGCAGCCTCCGAGAGTTCTTCCTCTGACATGTCCCCGAGACGAGCCATGAGATCGTTGCCCAGCACATGATCAAGGTGACGGCGACCCTGCAAGGGAATGTCGGGCGCATCGGTTGTCAGATGCCGGCTCGAGGCTCCACCCGCGCGATCGTGTCCGGTGAGGATCTCGGTGAGAGCATCGATCAGACTCCGGCTCTCCTCACCTCGTCGGCGACGCTGTTCGAAAGCAAGGAGGTCGAGGCGACCGTGGAGGAACCGGCGGTAATAAGAGAGCTCGTTTTCGACATCGTCGGCGAGATCCCGACGGGCCCGCAGGTCATCGAGGGAGAGGCTGTCGAGGTCTGCGGTGAAGTCCGGATCTTGGATCTGATCGAGACGGCGGCGGTCGGTCTGCACGGCCCCAGGTTACCGGCAGGCTGCGATGAGAGTGGGGTAGGGGTTCACGGCCGACGAACCGCGGCCCCCGGGATGGATCTCGAAATGGAGATGAGGCGATCCCCCGTCGGCGTTGCCCGAATCACCGTTGTAGCCGACGACATCCCCCCGTCCGACCCGATTTCCCGAACTGACGTTGATGCTCGAGAGGTGGGCGTAATAGAAGCCGGTGCCGTAATCGGCAATCAGCCACACGGTCTTCCCGCCGAGGCCGCCATTGCCTGTGTAAACCGTCCCCGAGGCCACCGCATATAGAGGTGCTCCGTAGGGCCCCATCATGTCGGTTCCCTTATGCCCGCGACCGCCCGAGCGAGGGGCCCCCCAAGAATTGATGAACGAGGAACCGGGGAAGGGGCAGATAAAACCCGGGGTAGCGGCTGCGGAGATTCCGGCGGAGGCGCTGCCCCGGGCGGCGGCGGCCCGAGCCAGTTCGATCTCATAACGTTTCTGGATCGCCCGGCATTCGCCGTCGAGCTTTTGCCAGGCGGCCTGGTCGGCATTCATCGCCGTCTCTTGTTGGTTCTTGGCATCGAGCCGTTGCTGCTCGACGGCCCGCAACTCCACCTCGAGAGCGCTGAGCTGACCCTGGAGAGTGACCAGCTCGCCTTGCAGGGCGGCCAGGTCGCCGGCGGCATCGTGTTCCTCGGTGCCAGCCGCCGAGAGGAATTCAGTGGTGGTAATGACCCGATCGAGAGAGGAGGCGGCGAGGAAGAGGGCCGAGTTCGAACCCCCTCCGCTCATGTAGGCCTCGACCGCCTGCTGCTGGAAGCGATCCTCCGCCACTTCCATCGCACCGCGGCGGAGATCGAGAGTCTCGGCCGTCCGGCCTTGGCGGTAGAGGACGTTGTCGACTTCGAGGCTGGCAGCGGAATAAGCCCGGGCGGCCTCTTCGAAAGCGGCCGACGCCCGGCGGTACTCGGCCAGGGCGCTGGAGGACGCGGCACAGGCTCGGTCGACCTGACTCTTGGTGACGCCCAGGGCCTGTCCAGGCAGCAGTTGGAAGGCGAGGCAGAGAGCGAGGACGGTCCGAAGCCGCCGGCGGTGGAAACGGCCGGACATGGTCGCGAATCGTAGCGATCCGACCCCCCGGATTGGCAACCCGTTGACTAGCCCCTCCGCGCGATTGTCGTTTTTATCAGGCAGACCGCTCGGAAACCGAGCGGTCTGCGCGCGGAAAGCGGGTCCGCGAAAAGCCGCGGTGAGTGACCCTCTTCAATTGGGTGCATACGTCCGGCACGCTCGCCGCGTGAAGCACGACAAGGTCATCCGCGATCTCGCCGCCGCTCAGAAAATGGTGATGGCCCGTAGACAACTCAACGAAGCAGGAGTCGATCGGCAAGCAATTGGTCGTCGAATCCGTTCCGGCGCGCTCGAGGAAATTACGTCTCGGGTGCTTCGCATCGGTGGGGCGCCGGATTCGACCGAGCAGAGGCTCATGGTGGCGCTGCTCCACGTCGGACCCGAGACTTTCCTATCGCATTCGACGGCCGCGGCTTGGTGGGGAATCGCCGGTTTTCGCATCGACCCTATTCATGTCGCCCTCGAACGGGTCTATCGAGTTGACGCAGGGAGCGGCTACCGGGTCCATCACTCAACAGTCATCCCTGAATGGTGTCGCAAGGTCCACAGAGGGATCTCGGTCGTGACGCCTGGTATGGCGATTTATCAGATCGCTGGCACGATGTCCGAGGAAAGGACCGCGAGAGCACTGGACAACGCCTGGTCGCTCGGCCTCCTCAATGGCGCGACTATCGACGCGCTGCTCCGTCGCCTCGGACGTCCTGGCCGGGACGGGACGACTCTCATGCGAAAGCTACGACGTCAGCGGCCTAAGAATTGGGTTCCGCCAGCATCGAACTTGGAGTCGAGGTTCGACGAGATCATGGTCCCGACTGGAATGACTTTCCGTCGTCAAGTCAATGTCGGCGATGAAGAATGGAGCGGCCGGGTTGATTTCCTGGCAGACGACCTGCCTCTCATCGTCGAGATCCTGAGCGAGAGATATCACACCTCGTTGACTGACCGAACACTCGATGAGGCCAGGAGAACTCGACACACCTCCATGGGCTTCCATGTCGTGGAGGTCTGGGACCACGAGATCTTCTACACGCCGTGGCTGGTCGTCGAGCGAATCCGAGCGGCTCGAGCTCAGCTCCTCGCTTCTCCGCGCGTAGACCGCTCGGAGAACGAGCGGTCTACCTGATAAAAAGCGAAAAATCAGAGGACGATGGAGACCAGCGGGTAGTAGAGGGCGGCGGCGAAGAGGAGGGGGTCGAGAGTGGTCATCGGGCCGGGGGGAGTCTCTGAGAGCGCCAGGCGACCGGTGCGAATAATCGAGCCGAGGCTCCGACCCGCCACCAGTGCCACCGCCAGACCAAGTCCAATCAGGATGTAGCCGACGATGTCCTCGCCCCACAGCACCGCCCCCACCACCGCTCCCACGACCGCCGCCAGCGCCGTCCCCGAGTAGGGATCGAGCACCGGCATCCGCAGCCGACTCAGCACCACCGCCGTCACCGCGCTCAGAGCCGCCACCACGATCAGGATCGAGATCGCATGGTGCTCTTCCTCGAAGAAAGTCCGCGTCAGCATCAGTGAGCCGACGGCCGCGCTTCCCACCAGAGCGACGAGGACCGAGGGCGCCACGACCTCGAGCTGGCGATAGTCGGGTATGGCCACCCCCCACCCCATCACGATCGCTACCGCCAAAAAGAGCGTCAGGCCAAAACCGATTCCCCCGAGGACATGGGTGGCCACCGCGGCGATCACGAAAGAGGCGAGAATCCCGACCGTGGCCGGGGCACGACCCCGATCGGTCAAGCGGGCGGCGAGATCAGTCGCCCACAGTGCCGCCAGTAGCACGAGCCCGGCCGCCCACCATGCCGAACCGGGAGCGAGGTTGGTGCCGATCAGAATCAGGAGCCCGAGGAGACCTGTGACAAGGGAGGCGTCGACCATCTCCCCCACCATCACATTGCCGCCTCCTGATACCGGGGGGATCAGAGCGAGTTCGTCACCCTCTTCGATGGGATCGGAAGCAGAGGCAGGCTCGCCATTTCGCCACATCGCCGCCGAGCCGAGTCCGGCCGCAAATTCGGCCCCAAAACGGGCAACGGCTCGGTCGATGACCTCGCCAACCGTTTCCCCTTCCACTTCGACGCGAGAGTGCCCGGCGAGCTCTCGTAAGTTGGCAAAAAGTCGAAGCGTCGCCACGGATCGCCGAGGCTACATCGACCGGCCGACACGGCGCCGACTCAGGAAGGGGGCTCGACCTTCCATCCGCGACGGCGCAGTTCTTCGGCGAGGACAGTGCTCTCGACAGGGCTGAGATCGAGCGACTGCACCGCCAGGAGGTGAAGGAGTTCTTGGGCCCGATCACGTAAGGTCCTCGCCCAAGCCCTTCCGCTGGCTTCACCTTCTAGCGTCAGAGTCGAGTCCGCTCCCACCGAGTACAGGGCAGCCAGCGATTGTGGGTTGCCCGAACTTCCTCGCTCCCCGTAAAGCAGGAGCAAGGCTCCAACGGGCAAGTCTTGGGTCCCTCCATCGGCGACGAAATCGCCCACGTACGCCCAGCCCGAGGATTTGTGTTCATCGATCCCGGTCACGACCTTCGCCCAATGGCGACGCCGGGCATCGCCCAATTGAGGAACCGAAACCGCCACCAACGCTGTGCCCACGGACCGAGACAGTAAATGCCCCAAGACCCCCTTGACAGTGTCTCGGTTTGAGCGTATGGTTTAAGCGTATGCTCAAAGCACTCGATCAAGGAGGTCTGAGATGAGCGGGAGTGGATATGGGATCGCCGTCTACCTCGTCTATGCCGCCGTGGCGGTGGGACTCACGGTGTGGTTGGCGCGGACCCTCTTTCGAAGCGGGGCGATCTTTCTCCAGGATGTCTTCAGCGACCGCCCGGGGCTGGCGGAAGCGGTGAACCGGTTGCTGGTGGTGGGCTTTTACATGTTGAACCTGGGCTATGCCCTCTACATCATCCGCACCGATACCAGCCTCGATGCCTTCGGCGCGGTCCGCACCCTGGTCAACCGCTTGGCCCTCCTCCTGGTGACGCTGGCCGTAATCCACTTCGTCAATGTCGGCCTCTTTTGGAAGATCCGTTCCCGGGGGGAAGAGCGCCACCTCCCTCCGCCCATTGCCCCTCAAGTGGTGATTCCGCCCACGAATTCCTAAGGAAGGGTCATGACCAGCCTCACCGTTGTCTATGACGAGAGCTGCCAGCTCTGCCGGCGAGCGCGGGACTGGCTTCTCACCCAGCCCTGCCATGTCCCGGTACGGCTCCTCGCCGCCGGCTCACCCGAGGCCCGACTTCGCTTCGGAAACCTCCCCTGGCTCGGCCAGGAACTGGTTGTCGCCGACGAGAAGGGCCAGGCGTGGATCGGACCGGCAGCCTTCCTCACCTGCCTGTGGGCGACCCGGCGCTATCGATCCTGGTCCTACCGACTTTCGGGCCCGACGTTCGCCCCGATGGCGGAGCGCTTCTTCTACCTGGTCTCGAAGAACCGGAAACGGTTCGGCGCCCCGGTGGGAGCGGACGTGGAATGCTCCTGGTGCGAACGCAAGGAGCCCCATGCCCACTGACGAGCCCACCACCAAGCAACGCATCATGGATGCGGCACTGGAGAC
>JAICGW010000108.1 GCA_025922945.1 Acidimicrobiia bacterium
AGAAGTTCTCGTCGTCGCGCTTGGCCTCGCCGTCGGGGAACTGGTGCTCTTCTCGGAAGTGACCTCCGCAGGACTCTTCGCGGTGGAGGGCGTCTCGACACATGAGCTCGGCGAGCTGGAAGAAGTCGTCGACTCGTCCCGCCTTCTCTAGCGACTGGTTGAGCTGCTCGTTTCTTCCGAGGACGCGGGCATCCTGGCGGAACTCCTCGTACAGCGCCGGAATCTCCGATAGTGCCTTCTCGAGCCCGGCCTGCTCGCGACTCATACCGCAGTACTCCCACATGATCCGGCCCAGCTCGCGGTGATAGTGATCGACGGACCGGGTTCCCCGATTTTCAAGGAAGCCCTGCACTCTCTCTGTCACCTCGATTTGAACCTCGTCGAAGACGGGATCGTTGGTTGACAACGGCGGGTCTCCCAACTGGTCCGAGAGATAGTCGCCGATCGTGTAGGGAAGGACGAAGTATCCGTCCGCCAGACCCTGCATGAGCGCCGAGGCGCCGAGGCGGTTCGCCCCGTGGTCGGAGAAGTTGGCCTCGCCGATCGCGTAAAGCCCGGGGATAGTGGTCATGAGGTTGTAGTCGACCCACAGACCACCCATCGTGTAGTGAGGGGCGGGATAGATGCGCATCGGCGAGAGGTATGGATTTTCGTCGGTGATGCGCTCGTACATCTCGAAAAGGTTGCTGTAGCGCTCCTCGATCCGGCTTCGCCCCAGCCGATCGATCGCCGAAGAGAAGTCGAGGTAGACGCCGTTCTTGCGCGGGCCGACACCTTGCTTTTGATCGACCATCCGCTTCACCGCTCGGCTCGCCACGTCGCGGGGGACGAGGTTGCCAAAGGCGGGGTACATCCGCTCGAGGAAGTAATCCCGATCAGAGGCAGGAATCTCGGCTGGAGCCCGCCTTTCGTCGCGATCCTTTGGGACCCAGATGCGGCCATCGTTGCGGAGTGACTCCGACATCAGAGTCAGCTTCGACTGGAACTCGTCGTTCTGAGGGATGCAGGTGGGGTGGATCTGGGTGTAGCAGGGGTTGGCGAAGAGAGCCCCTCGCCGGTGGGCTCGCCATATGGCGGACGTGTTGCAGGCCATGGCGTTGGTCGAGAGGAAATAGACGTTCGAGTAGCCGCCGGTGGCGAGGACCACGGCATGGGCGGAATGGCGAGAGATGTGGCCACTCACCAGGTCGCGGGTGACAATTCCCACCGCTCGGCCGTCCTTCGTCACCAGATCGAGCATCTCGCTGCGGGTGTCCAAGGCAACTGTGCCGAGCCCCACTTGGCGCATCATCGCCTGATAGGCACCGAGGAGTAGTTGCTGACCGGTTTGTCCGGCGGCGTAGAAGGTGCGCGACACCTGAGCCCCCCCAAAGGAGCGGGTGTCGAGGAGACCGCCGTACTCGCGGGCGAACGGAACCCCCTGGGCTACTGCCTGGTCGATGATGTTGAGCGAGACTTGGGCGAGGCGATACACGTTCGCCTCGCGAGCGCGGTAGTCGCCACCTTTGACGGTGTCGTAGAAAAGTCGGTAAACCGAGTCGCCGTCGTTGCGATAGTTCTTGGCAGCGTTGATGCCGCCCTGAGCGGCGATCGAGTGCGCCCGGCGGGCGGAGTCGTGGAACGTGAAGACCTCGACCTGATATCCGAGTTCGGCCAGGCTGGCTGCGGCCGAGGCCCCGGCGAGCCCGGTGCCGACGACGATGATCTTGAAACGTCGCTTGTTGGCCGGGTTGACGAGCTTGATCGAGAAGCGGTGGTTGTCCCACTTCTCGGCGATGGGGCCGGGAGGAACCTTGTTGTCGAGGACGACCGTCATGTGATCCAGCCGACGTAAACGGCGATTGGCATCGAGATGTTGGCGAGGGTGATTGCGTAGGCGGTTGCGATCGCGAAGTATCGACGCCAGGGATTGAAACGGGGTCGATTGATACCAAGGCTTTGGAACATCGACCAGGCTCCGTGATAAAGGTGGAGCCCAAGCGCCAGGTTGGCGATCACGTAGAGGGCAACAACCGGCAGGCGTGAGAAGGTGAGAAGGAAGTTGGCATGAACCGCTCCCGCTTCCCAACCCTCAGGCGAGAACGGTTGAATTCCCCATGTGAAGTCGGCGAGGTGAAACAACACGAACGCCAACACGATGAAGCCCGACCATCTCATCGTCCGGCTGGCGTAGTTGGCCACCAGATAATGGCGCGGACCTTCGTAGCCGATCGGGCGAGCTCGGCGGTTGATGTACGTGAGGGCAACCGCGGCGTGAACGTGAACGATGGTGGCGATCAAAAGCCCCACCCGCATGATCCAGAGGAACAGGTGGCGGGGGAGTATGGGGTAGAGAAAATCCCGGAGAAAGTGTCCGTATTCGTCGATCTCGTAGACCCCTGACGCCTCGATCTCGAGGTAGATCTTGAGGTTGCCGACAGTGTGGGCGATCACGTAGGCGAGGAGGATGATGCCGGTGATCGCCATCACCCATTTCTTGCCAACCGCTGACCGATAGAAATCTGCGAAGAACGATGTCCTGCGTCTGCTGGGGACGTCGGTAGCGGTCACAAACCCTCATTAAAGCCGGACGAGCTGAGCTTCTAGATCGAAAGACTTATCCACACCCCCTTGACGGCGCGCGGCTCAACTGACACAATCACATTGTTGTAATTACACGCGTGTGAGGAGCGCAGTATGTGGGGAGAGACCTGGCCCGGAGGGTGCGCGGAGTCGTTGTCATGAGGTCGACATTGATCGATGCTCTGGCCATCGGGGAGTTGTCCTGGCAGGACTACGCCAACTGCCGGGGCGCCGATGCCGATCTGTTCTTTCCAGAACGGGGAGCGTCTACGCGGAAGGCAAAAGCAATCTGCAACGCCTGCGAGGTTCGCGAGGAATGCCTCGACTTCGCCATCACCAACGGAGAGAAGTTCGGTATCTGGGGCGGAATGTCAGAGCGTGAACGTCGGCGGGTCCGTCGACAGCGCACGATCACGCGAAAAGTCAGCTAGTCAACGTCCGCGCTTCTTGAGCAGCGCCCTCAGCGCGAGGGCGGTTACTCCCACGAACACGACATGGTGAAAGGCATCGATCGCTAGCTCGTCGGCTCCCCATTCCGTGGCTGGTTTGGTGTCTGCGAGCTCGGGCACTACAGCCAGGTCAAAGGCCCAAACGGCAGCGAAAAACACGATTGAGGCCAGCGGCTCGCGCAAAGCCGCGGCGCTCATCAAGCCTCTTATCGCGCCCAGGCTGGTTCCGTATTGCCAGTGCACTACCTGGCCGAGTTTGCTGAGTTCGTCGGAGTTCCTGGGCTCCAATCCGAGCAGGTTCGCGGCCGCCTCTTGGGGCGTGGTGGAGGGCTTGCGGTCTCGCAGCTTCATCTCCGCCATCGAAGACAGGGTCATCGCCGCGGTTCCGGCGATTCCGGCCAGAAAGCCGGCACCGATTCCGGCACCGATGCGACCGATCGGGTTGGCCCTACTCAATTGGCCAAGCGGATGCGCGGGCCGTTGCCAGGGAAATTGCATATTCGTCTCCTCAGGTCGTGGCACGGCTTTACCCCTTCGCCGGTGGCACGAAACGAGGGGATTAGAGGTAGAGCCCGGAACCCTCCCGCTCTTCCGGCGTACCTCGTCCGATCGAGGAGCGACGCTGCATCTCCTGCAGCTGGGCCTGAGCCGCCATTTGCTGGCTCCACAGCGAAGCCTGGATTCCGTGGAAGAGGCCCTCGAGCCATCCAATTAGCTGGGCCTGAGCAATCCGCAACTCGGCCTCCGACGGTGTCGGCCCGTCTAGAGGAACCATGATGTCGTTGAATTCGTCCAGCAGGTCTGCCGTCAGCATCTCACGCAGCTCCCCCAGGGTGGCGGAATGTACGGCGGCGAGGCGATTTCGGCCTTGGTCGTCGAGCGGGGCCTGACGCACCTCGTCGAGCATCGCTCGGGTCATCGAAGCTATTCGGATGAGCTTGGTGGGGACACCCGGTCCGGGAGGCCCTGGCTCCTTGGAGGGGGGTTCGACCGGTGCCGGTGCCGGGTCGATCGCGTCCGGCGCAATCGGGGTTGACTGTTCGTTTTCTCTGGCGGTCATACGCCGAGGCTAACCCGGGAGTTCCATAACAACCCCCTTCCCACCGACCCTGCACCTCCATATGATCGAACGGTTGACAAAGAGGAGGACAGGTTGGCGGACGGCGGCGACATGCCCCCGATCCTCGATGCGGCCCAAGTTGCCGAAATGCTGAGCATGAACGTGCAGATGGTGAGGCGTTACGCGCGGGAGGGCCGGCTACCGGCTTACAAGCTTCCCGGTGGAAGGGCTTTTCGCTTTTTGCGAGACGAGATCATCGATTTCCTGCGCGCACATCCAGCGGCGGCGGAAAGCGACGGGGCGCGTGCGACTAAGGATCGAATGTGATCGCCACGACCAGACTCAGCGGGATGTAGCTCGGGTTCTCGCCCGAAACTTCGAGGTGGTCGGTAGCGACAACCTCGATTCGTCCCACGACATCCTCGGAGTCGCGCAAGACGATCTGCACGGTCTTCTCGTCGGCAGCGATCTCGGCCAGTCTCGCCCGCCAGGTGGCGGAGGCGGGCCGGCCCGAATGGCCCCCGGCGCGGGATCCTTCGGTGGTGATGATGGCGGCGGCGGATGGGCATTCGACCACTACCTGGCCGGTTCCCAGTCGCAGGTAGTCCTCCCCGACGGCCTGCAATGCCCCCTTCCAGGAGCGTTCGCCGATGGCGATCGTGACTGAGTCGCCACGATGCATGGCGGCAGTGGCTACGTCGTTCAGCGAGGATCTTCGGCGTCGCTGGAGATCAGCGAGCTGCTCGATCTCTTCGGCTTCGTCCCGAATTTCGGCCCCCATCCGGCGACGGAGCTCACTGCCAAGCTCCTCGAAATCATCCGAGTGCCACGTCAACTTTTCGCGCTCCTTTCGATTTCCCACAACCTGTGGATAGGTTGCCACCTGGCCGCAGTCAGTGGGGCAGTGGGAGGCTTGTGTGACAGGTGCGCAAGCGAATGAACCGGCGTTCTCTGACTTGCCGCGACCGCGGCGCCGCAACCCGCTGACCCGAGTAACAGCTTCTCACCTCTTGATGATCCTGGCCGCGATTCTGGCGTTCGCCACCAATCTGATGGTCCTGCGCGGTCAGGAAACGACACGACCGGCCGTGGTGGCCACCGGCCGCATCGAAGCCGGGCGCGTCATCAGGGCTACCGACCTGACAGTGGCCGAGGTTGATGTCGACGACAGCCTGTTCGCGACCCTCTTGGCCGGAGGACAGTCGTCGGCCCTGGTCGGGATGGTCGCCACCCGAACAATCGAGGCCGGCCACCTTCTCTCGGTCGACGATCTACGACCCGCAGCCGCACCATCCGCCCAGCGCGCCATTTCCATTCCGATCGAAATCGAGCACGCCGTCGGCGGTGGCCTAGTCACTGGCGACCGGATCGACCTGATATCCGTGTCCGAAAGCGGCTCCGAGTACATCCTCACCGGGGCAGAGGTCCTCGAGGTTCCCTCGAACGCCCGAGGATCGTTAACGGGAGCAACTGGTTTCTTCGTGGTCGTCGCCGTGGACGACCAGGAGGCTCTGGCGGTGGCCGCAGCCATCCGCTCGGGCCATATTGAGATCGCCCGGTCAACGGGTTCTTCGCCAGCGGCAACAAAACCATGAATGAGGTTGCCGTTGCGCTCTCCGCCTCCGCTCGGGATTGGCCCGATCGCCTCCACCGGTTTCTCGCCGACCACGGAGGTGCCCGGGTGCGGGCCCAAGTGCTGACTCCCGAGGACGCCCTTGCGGAGGACTACCAGGTGCTCATCATCGATGATGTCAGTTCATTCCTCACCCCACGACTAGTGGCGGAAGTGCAACGCCGCCGACGCCAAGTGCTGGGAGTGTTCGACCCTGCCGACTCGCCCGACGCCAAGGAGCGGCTTTGGGAGTTCGGGGTTGATCAGGTCATCGAAGCTGATGCCTCGGCAGATGAGTTCGTCGTCGCCCTGCGGGCGCTGGTAGTTCTCGCCCCCGAGCACCACATCGATGACCTTCAACTCCCCGAGAAGCAACGGGATCGCATCTTCATTTGCGTGGGGGCGCCGCCGGGCGGTTGTGGCGCCACCGAGATTTCCATCGCCTTGGCCACCCATCTCGCCCGCTCTGGCTCCACCGCCTTGCTGGACTTGGACGAGACCGCGCCCTCAATCGCTCAGCGGCTCTCGCTGCCGATGCTGCCGAATTTGCGCACCGCGATCGATGCCGTCGCTCACCGCCAGACTCGCCTCCAGAAGGCATTGCAGCCGGCTGGTCGCCTCGATGTCCTGACCGGGTTGTCGAGTGAGCGCGACTGGATGGAGCTCAGGACTCATGAAGTCGCCGAGGTGATCGCCGAGATCTCGCGTCGTTACCGATTTGTGGTCGGCAACGTGGGGTCGCAGATCGGAGATCTCGGGTTCGGCCAAGGTGGACGCTTCAGCGTCAGCCGCGCGGGCGTGAGTGCAGCCGACCAGTTGGTGATGGTTTCGCTTCCAAACCCAGTGAGCGTCTCTCGGCTTACCGCCTGGTTCGTGCAGGCTCGGGACCTGAACAAAACCGCCGAGGCGAGGATCGTCGTAAACCGCGCTCCCCGGAGCCGATTTCGGAGAGAAGAACTTCGCGAAGAACTGCAGCGCGCCAATGGCACGGCTCAGGTCCGGTTTTTTCCCGAGGATCCTCAGCTTCAGGCGGCCACGTGGGCGGGGAACCGGGTGGCCAGCGGACGCTTTTTCCGTTCGACCGGCAAGCTTGCCAAGGAGTTGGTAGCCGGTGCCTAGCGCTCCCGCCTACGACGAGATTCGCCAGCGTGCGCTCGAGCTCGTCGAATCGACCCGGATCGATCCGGTCCGTGATCGCGACGCGGCCCGTGCGGTGGTGAGCGGAGCAGTCGACGAATACCAGAGGCGGGCACACCTCGGACAGGGCCGGGCCCTCCACAACCCAAGCGACATGATCGATCGGGTGCTGCGAGCGGTTTCGGAACTGGGTCCGCTCACTGACTTGTTGGCGCGCCGCGATCTGGAGGAGGTGTTCATCGAAGGGGGCCGGGTGTCATATATCGACTCGGTCGGCCGCCTCCGTGGACTCGACCAGCCCACCAGCGAGGAAGAGAATCGCCATGTGGTCGATCGGCTGTTGGCCGAGAGCGATCGGCGACTCGATGCATCCAGTCCGATCGTGCAAGCTCGCGTTCTCGAAGGGTCGGCGCGGTTGACAGCTGTGATATCGCCGATTGCCGATCAGCTTTCGGTGACCATTCGTCGCTACGCGCTGCGCCGTGAGTCCTTGCAATCGTTGACCGAACTCGGCTCGCTGACCATCCCGGCCGCAAACTTCTTGGCCCTGGTGGCTCGCACCAGCGCCTCCTACCTGGTTTCGGGGCCGCCGGGGAGCGGAAAGACATCGCTTCTCGCCGCCCTCATCCAGGCCAGCCCGGCCGGGCTATGCATTCGCTGTTGCGAGGCGGTTCGCGAATTGCACGTCCCCCTTTTGCACGGTTCCTACTACGAAGCTCGGCCGGCGGCGCTCGACGGGCGAGGAGAAATCTCGTTGCGTGACCTGGTCAAGGTGATCCTGGCGATGCGTCCTGATCGCATCATCGTTGGCGAGGTGCGCGGGGCCGAGGCTTTCGAGTTGACCAGGGCGGTGAATGCCGGCTGCGGTTTTGGATGCACCGTCCATGCCAACTCCGCTCGCG
>JAICGW010000109.1 GCA_025922945.1 Acidimicrobiia bacterium
GCAGGCCGCCTATGCCGAATTCGTCTTTCCCGGGGTCTTGTGGCCCGACTTCGATCGGGCTCACCTACGACAGGCGGTGATTGAGTTTCAGCAGCGGGAGCGGCGCTTCGGGGGAGCCGAGGGGTTCTCGGGCTAGGCGATCTCAATCGCCGCTTGCGCCCAAATAATTAGCCCAACAGCAGCAATTGCAATCGCCACCACTCGCGCCAGAGGAACGTGCCACGAGCCTTGGCCCCAAAGCCCGACCATCAATGCAGTTGCTACGGCAGCAAACGCAATCCCGCCCACGGATTCAACGCCCGCACTGAACACGCCTAGCGCAACCAAAAGGGTCGCTCCCGCTCCGACTACCAGACCAAGCGCCTTGGGAATTCGCCATCGAGTCTCGAGTAACCGGGTGAGGAATTCGACTAGGGCCAAGTAGATCGCGACACCGAATGTGAATCCGATGATCGCGACCCAGCCAGGACCGAACTTGGTGAAATCTTCGTTGCCGGGCGATAGGACCAGAAGGCGAGTGAGGAGGGGAGCGAAAATGGGGATAGTCAGCCAGGTCCGACTGGAATAGGCGGGACGAATGCTTCCGATCAAGACCGCGACGAATGCTCCAATGAACGCTCCTGCGCCGACCAGGAACAGGGTGCCGTCGAGGGTGAACTCACCCGCGACATTGTCGTTTTCGGTCAATCGGCCCGCCTGGCCAGAGGTGATGGTGAGCAGCCTCATCATTCCTCGAAACGTCATGAGACCGAGTCCAATGAATCCGGCGACGAAACCCGCCAACGCGAAATCGCCCAATTTTCGAAAGAAGCGAATTGACTGCGCCGTTGAGGAAAGCGAGGCGAGTTTCGGCTCAGCAATCACGATTGGTGACCATTCTCACGTGAATAGGGACGCCTACGGCTCGCTCCTCCCGATGTTTGGGTTGGGGTCATTCGACCCCTCCCACCGCAAGCGGGGAAACACCCTCAGTAATCGGTATGTCGCTTCGGCTGAGCGGACGGGCGATGATCGAAAATGCCCAGGTTTCGATTCCCAAGAAGGCGGCGTAAATCAAAAGGGCGGGAAGCTCCCGTCCCGGGGGAAGCTCGCCGACACCATTGGCAAAGAAGAAGATCTGAAATCCGATCGCCAGCGCGGCGAGGAGGACCCTCGTCCAGGTCGGCCAGCGGCTTCGGCCCAGAGCCAGTCCGCCCAGGACGAACGTCGGCACCATGACGGACCCGGCCGCGGCCCCCAGAGGGAGGAAGAAAAAGCCGAGTAGCCGCCACCAGTTACCCCGCCCGAGCCGCCACCGATGATGGGCGAGCCCGGTCATGGCTCCCGCCACGGTGGTTGCACCGATGATGAAGAGGGTCCCCGACCAGGTGAACTCGGGATCGGTCGTGATGAAGCGCATCCAAGCTCGAAGTCCGATACCCCAGACGAATCCGCCAAGGGCGCCGAGTGCGATTGATCTCCACGGGTAGAACGGCGATGGCATCTGCTGAGGATATAGGGCGGGTCTAGCCTTCCCGGTTCCGATGCCGGTATCCCTTGAATCCATCGCCGCGCTGGCGAAAAACCGCGGCTTCGTTTTTCAGTCTTCCGAGATCTATGGCGGAATCCGTTCTGCCTATGACTACGGCCCGCTCGGCGTGGAGCTCCTGAAAAACGTCAAAGACGAGTGGTGGCGGGCGATGGTGCAGGAGCGAGACGACGTGGTGGGACTCGACTCGGCGATTCTCCAAGCGCGACAGGTGTGGCGGGCCTCGGGGCACGAGGCAGTCTTCACCGACCCACTGGTGGAATGTCGGAATTGCAACCAGCGGTTCCGAGTGGACAAGCTCGAAGATGCCAACACCTGCCCCAACTGCGGGGCGACGAACAGCTTCACGGAGGCCCGAGCTTTCAACCTCATGTTTCGCACCCACACCGGGCCGGTGGAAGACGATGACAACCTCGTCTACTTGCGTCCGGAGACAGCGCAAGGGATCTTCATCAACTTCGACAACGTGCGCCGCACCGCCCGGCTGAAGCTTCCTTTCGGAGTCGCGCAGGTAGGGAAGAGCTTTCGCAACGAGATCACCCCCGGCCAGTTCGTGTTCCGGACCCGGGAGTTCGAGCAGATGGAGATGGAGTATTTCTGCCGTCCCCAAGATGCCCCCGCTCAGTTCGAGTACTGGGTGAAGACCCGTCACGAGTGGTACTTGGGGTTGGGCATGAGCTCGGAGAACCTGCGAATCCGTCCTCACGACGCCGACGAACTTTCTCACTATTCGGCGAGCACCGTCGACATCGAATATGCCTTCCCTTGGGGCTGGGACGAGCTGGAGGGCATCGCCAACCGCACCGATTTCGACCTTCGCCAGCACAGCGAAGCGTCGGGGGTTGACCTGCGCTACTTCGACCAGGAGGCGAATGAGCGCTTCTATCCATACGTGATCGAGCCGGCGGCGGGGGCGACGAGAACCACGTTCGCCTTTCTGATCGACTCCTATCACGAGGAGGAGGTGAGGGGGGAGAAGCGGGTGGTGCTATCGCTTCACCCTCGTCTCGCTCCGTACAAGGTGGCGATCCTGCCTTTGTCGAAGAAGGCGGAGCTGATCGAACCGGCCGAGAGGCTCGCCACCGAGCTCCGTCGCCATTTCATGCTGGAGGTCGATCTCACCCAGTCGATCGGCCGCCGCTATCGCCGTCAGGACGAGATCGGAACTCCTTTCTGTGTCACTGTCGACTTCGAGACTCTCGAGGACCAGGCGGTGACGATCCGTCACCGGGACTCGATGGAACAAGACCGGGTGGCGATGTCCGGCGTCTACGAGTTCCTGGCCAAGCGCCTCTAACCGGCCCCTCGTTCTGCGCGGATTTTCTTGAGCTATGGCGCGAAAAATCCGCGCAGAAGGTCGAAGGTAACCTCCGACGGTGTACAGCCGGGAGGACATCGACCGGGTGCGGGCCGCCACCAACCTGGTCGATCTGGTGGGCGCGGTCACCACGGTCAAGCGCTCGGGGCGGTCGTACTCGGCGGTGTGCCCGTTCCACCAGGAGAAGACGCCTTCCCTCAGCCTCGACCCGATTCGCGGCCTCTATCACTGCTTCGGGTGTGGCAAGGGGGGCGACGTGTACACCTTCGTCCAAGAGACGCAAGGCCTCGACTTCAACGAGGCGGTCGAGTTCCTGGCCCGTCAGGCGGGGATCCAAATCGAGTCCGATCCCGGAGCGAGCCGACGCCGGGGCGAGCATGAGGAACTGGTCGAGGCCGTCCGTCAGGCGGTTCGTTTCTATCAGAAAACCCTGCGCTCGTCGCCCGAGGCCGGGCACGCCCGCGCCTATTTGCGCGGTCGGGGATTGGGAGCCGAAGCCGTCGATCAATACGAGATTGGCTACGCACCGGAGACAGATTCCTGGGACGCGTTGGTGCGGACATTCCGAACCGAGGGGATCAAGGACTCAATCATGATGGGCGCCGGCTTGGCGAAGCGGGGGAGAGGGGGAAAGCTCTTCGATGTCTTTCGTGATCGTCTGCTGTTCCCGATCCACGATCTGCGCGGTGACCCGGTCGGATTCGGCGGCCGCACCCTTTCCGAGCGTGGCCCCAAGTACCTGAACTCAGCCGATTCCCGCATCTATCAGAAGAGCCGCCTGCTCTACGGCCTCAATCGCGCCAAGGGCGACATCGCCCGCACCCAGGAGGCGGTGGTAGTAGAGGGGTACTTCGATGTCATCGCCGTCAATCAGGCCGGGGTCAACACCGCCGTGGCCACGTGTGGCACCGCCCTCGGTGAGGATCATTTCGATCTTCTCCGGCGCTTTACCGATCGAGTGGTGCTGGTCTTCGACTCCGACCAGGCGGGAGCCGGGGCCGCCCTCCGCGGCGACACCCTCCGCACACCGGTCGATCTCGACTTCGACCTTCGAGTGGCCGATCTCCCCGGCGGCATGGATCCCGCCGATCTCGTTCAGGCGGGAAGAAACGACGATCTTGCCAAAGCGATCACAGACTCACGGCCCCTGCTGCAGTTTCGGATCGAGAAGGAAGTGCGCCGCCATCGGATCACCGAACCCGAAGGACGAGCGCGGGCGATTCGCAATACCAGCCGATTGATCTCAAGGGTGTCTGACCCGATCGCCCGGTCCGAATACGTACGGTTTGCCGCCAAGGAGATCGGGGTGGACACCGCCATCATCGAAAACGCCCTCCGGGGCCAGGCGGCCTCGCCTGGGCCAGGACGGGGAGAGGTCGAGGAGGCCAGCCTCGACCCGATCCAGGCGGAGCTGATCCGAGTGCTGCTAGCCAACCCCAAAGAGCTCTCCGAAATTGACCTTGATCGGACGTGGGTTCACGACCAGCTGGCCGACCTCATCGAGGTGATTGAGGTCGCCCGGCAAGGCGCACCGGCCGGGAGCCCGATCTCCCTCGATGGCCTTCCTCACCAAGAACTGGTCCAGCGGCTGGCCTTTGACACCCGACCGCTGCCCGCCAACCCGATCGAAGTCATCCAGCGCGCAGAGGGAAAAGCCATCGAGCGCCAGATCAAAGCGATCGAGATCGAGCTGCTGGCGCTCGACCCGGCGAGTCAGGAGTATTCCGAGCGCTTGCGGCGCCTATTAGGTTTGCAAGAGCGTCGACGAGGCCACGAGTGACTGACGAAAGCGAAAGACTGATTGAGCAGCTGGCCAAGCGAGGCCGGCAGCGGGGGTTCCTCACCGTCTCTGAGGTGCAGCAGGAACTCGAAGAAGCCGAGGCGCCGCCGGACGCATTCGAACGAGCGGTCGACCTCCTCCGAACCCGCGGGATCGAGCTCTCCGAGGACGAGCCGGAAGCCGATCACGAGCTCACCGACGGAGATGAGGTCTGGGTCTCGGACCCGGTGCGGATGTATCTCAACGAGATCGGGCGCTACCGGTTGCTTACCGCGCAGGAGGAAGTAGAGCTTTCGATGGCCTACGAAGCCGGGCTCAAGGCCGAAAAGCACCTCGACAAGGAAGGTCCCGACCAATCCTCGGAGCTGAGCGCCGAAGATCGGGCGATTCTCGAGGTCACGAACCGGCGGGGGGAAGCAGCCCAGCGAAGGCTGGTGGAGTCAAACCTGCGACTGGTGGTCTCCATCGCCCGGCGGTACGTCGGCCGAGGCATGGCGCTCCTCGATCTCATCCAGGAGGGAAACCTGGGCTTAATGCGGGCTGTAGAGCGCTTTGACTATCGACGGGGGTTTCGGTTTTCGACCTACGCCACGTGGTGGATACGGCAGTCGATCGCCCGCGCCATCGCCGACCAGGGTCGCAACATTCGCATGCCGATCCACATCGTCGACCTGATCAACAAGCTGACTCGGGCTCAGCGTGACATGGCCCAGACCCTGGGACGCGAGCCCACGGTGGAAGAGCTCGCCATCGAACTCGATCTCGGGGTCGATCGCCTCACCGAACTGACCCGTATCGCCCAGGACACCATCTCGCTCGAAACTCCCGTCGGGGAGGAAGAAGAATCCACCCTGGCCGATTTCGTCGAGGATCTCGACGCCGATGTCCCCGCCGACGCTGCCACCTTCAAGGTCCTGCAGGAGCACCTGGCATTGGCTCTCGAGGGCCTCAGTGATCGGGAGCGTGAGGTCCTGATCATGCGCTTCGGCCTGGCCGACGGCCGCATGCGAACCTTGGAGGAGGTGGGTGACCACTTCAAGGTCACCCGGGAGCGGATTCGACAGCTGGAGACCAAGGCGCTTGCCAAGTTGCGTCACCCGGAGAAGTCCCGCAATCTCGAGGGCTTCCTCGAAAATGGATAGCTAGCCCTCGGTATTGGTTGCCGAGGGTTCCCCAGTCAAAGCAAACACTGATCGTTTCCCCGAGAGACCCTTGAACTCGTAGGCTCCGCGATCCTCGAACTCCAAGCCCGTCACGTCCAAAAGTTCCCGGGTGGTCCCAGAAATCAGTGTTTCACCCGCTCCGGCCAAAGCCATTAGGCGAGCAGCGGCGTGGACGGCTACTCCACGGATGTCTCCGGGCACGAGTTCGACCTCCCCGGTGTGAATACCCGCTCTTAGCTTGAGGTCGAGGGCTGCAAGCTCTCTGTGAAGCGCGGTTGCCGCCCGCACCGCCCGCTCGGCTCCATCGAAGATGGCGAGAATTCCATCGCCGGTGGTTTTGATCAACCTGCCGCTGTAGCGATTGAGGACAAACTGAATCCGCTCATTGTGGGCGGCGACCAATTCGAACCAGCGGCTGTCGCCCAAGCGTTGCGCAGTGGCGGTCGAGTCGACGATGTCGGTGAACAAGATCGAGGCCAGAATCCGCTCGCCGCGGCGATCGGCCGTTCGCCCATAGTTTCGCATCGCGGCGAAGTCGACCGAAACCCAGGGTTCGTCCCCCACCACCCAGGCGTCGTGACCAGGGGGAAATTCGAAAACGTCACCAGGGCCGACTTCGAGCTCTGTTCCGTCGGGCATCTCGACTCGCAGTCGCCCCGACAAAGTCACTCCGAGGTGGTGATATTGACACTGATCGGTTCCCGCCACCGGTTTGACATCGACCGACCACCGCCAACCGGGCTCGTAGCTCATTCGACCGATGACGACGTCGTCGAGCTCAACAACGTCTACGCGCCCCCGGGGGAACTCTCGCACATCAACGGGCTCCGTAAACCGTTTGCGCTGCAATCGCGCCATCAGGATCCCGTGTCACCCGAGGCGGTAGCTCCTTCGTACGTGCTCATTTCCTCTGAGGTGAGGGCACGCAAGACGCAGAACTCGTTCCCCTCCGGGTCGGCGAGAACGACCCAAGACTCCGTCCCCTTCTGACCGATGTCCACTCGCTTGGCGCCCAGGGACTCCAGTCGCGCCACCTCGGCGTCACGATCGTCGGGTCGCAGATCGAGATGGAGCCGGTTCTTGATTGCCTTGTCCTCCGGGACTTTGAGAAAGAGGAGATCGGGGACCACGCCGTCGAGGGCGCTACCAGCCGGGGGCTCAAGGACCACTTCCTCCGGCGTATCGTAAGTGCGCCGCCAGCCCAGTGCCTCCTCCCAAAAGGTGGCGATCGACTGAGGATCATGGGCGTCGAAATCGACGCATTGGATACGAAGACTCATCGCTCGGCATCGTAGGCAGGCCGTGGGAAACGGCTCCGCTGGTACCATGTAGACACCGGCTGGTGGCCGGTTCGATCTATTCCGGGGTAGCTCAATTGGCAGAGCGGCGGACTGTTAATCCGTAGGTTGCGAGTTCGACTCTCGCCCCCGGAGCAAAACCAGATCGCAACCTGGTTCTTAGACAATGCCAGGTCCGGCTTAACGCTCGCCGTACCCTATTGACATGGACACTGTTCTATTGATCCTTGCTGTGATCTGTTTCCTCATTGCCGCCTTCAACGTGAAGTTGGGGACGGTCAGTTTCGGCTGGCTGGGATTGGCGTTTTACGTCGTAACTGCCTTGACGGCCTGAGCTCGATCCCTCCATCATCTTAATTCAGCGTTGCCAACTCACCCGAGGGTGAGAAGGCTTTCTGGTTCAAGGATTCCGAGGGAAACATCCTCGCCCTCGGTTTATCGCTCTGACCAAGGAGTCGGGGGTCGGCAGCACCGCGGCTGTTGGTGAGGTCGAGATCGATAACCGCTCCGGCCGAATAAGCCTCGAAACGATCCGCCTTCGCGATCGTCACTAAACCGGGTCCGAGAACCTTCATGGCGCCGAGTCGACCGACCAGACCCGTCGACTCGTCC
>JAICGW010000110.1 GCA_025922945.1 Acidimicrobiia bacterium
GCTATCGGCGGCAAGGCCGACGTCCTGGTGGAAAGCTTGCGTCAAGGTTGGACCGAGGGCATGACTCTCGACGACGCCCTTGCTCATGGCCAGGCAGCGTTCGCCACCGCCGAGGGCCGGCCGCTCGAAGGTTGGGAAGCCGCGGTGCTCGATCGTCAGAACGGGCGGCGGGCGTTTCGTCGATTGCAAGTACCGGCTTCCTAGATGCCCGATCGGGCAACGCTGGTTGCGTTCGTCTCCTTCGTCATCCTCGGCGGTGTGAACTTCGTCGCCGTGCGCTTTTCCAACCGCGAACTCGACCCCATGTTTGGTGCGGGCTTCCGCTTCGCAGTCGCCGCCTTGCTGCTGACGGCGGTGTTCACCATGAGAAGACAGGAGCTTCCGCGGGGAAGAGCGCTCACTGGCGTCCTGCTGTACGGGATGCTCTCGTTTGGCGGCGCCTACGCATTTGCCTATTACGCCCTGTCTTATCTGCCGGCCGGAATCGGTTCGGTGATCTTTGCCTCGATGCCGCTCTTCGTGGTCATCCTGGCCCACTTCCATAGCCTCGAGCAGTTTCGGATGCGGGCCCTTATCGGCGCCGTTGTGACCCTCGGGGGGATCGCCATCCTCTCGAATCCCTTCGCCGAGGCCAGTGTTCCGCTGCTTCCTCTGCTGGCGATGCTGGCGTCGGCCGTGATTGCAGCCGAGGGAACCGTGGTGGTGAAAATGTTCCCACCGGTCAAGCCTTTGGTGGCCAATGCCGTCGGGATGGCCGCGGGTGCTGCCCTGTTGTTGATCTTGTCGCTGGCCCTGGGTGAGAACTGGCAGCTTCCGGCCATTCCTGCGACCCAGTTGGCGGTCGGGTATCTGGTCGTCGCCTCGGCGGTGATGTTCGCCCTCTTCATCTTCGTCATCCAACGCTGGACCGCCGGTTCGGCCGCCTATATGGCGGCAGTGCTCCCGCTGACCGCGGTAATCGCCGGCGCCATCATGCTCGGCGAGCCGATCACCCTGACCATGGTCTTGGGAGGCCTGGTGGTACTTGCCGGCGTCTATATCGGGGCCCTCGCCCCCACGCGGGTGGTCGAACCCGCCGCTCCTGTCATCGGCTAACTGCGAACCCAGGGTTGCCGTTCCGACAAAACCCTGGATAGCAGCCCACAGAACAACCTCCCCAGCGCATTAACCCCGCCGCGGTAGCCTGACTGGCAAGTGGATCGGCGCATTTTCGGGTTGGAGAACGAGTATGGAGTCACCTGCACCCTGCGCGGTCAGCGCCGGCTCTCGCCCGACGAAGTCGCCCGCTATCTCTTCCGTCGAGTGGTCTCCTGGGGGCGCTCCTCCAACGTCTTCTTGGAAAACGGCGCCCGCCTCTACCTCGATGTCGGCAGCCATCCCGAATACGCCACGCCCGAATGCGATTCGCTGCGGAGCCTGGTCGCCCATGACAAAGCCGGAGAGCGAATTCTCGACTCCCTGGTCCACTCCGCCGAGCAACGGCTGGAGGAAGAGGGAATCAGAGGCGACATCTATCTCTTCAAGAACAACACCGACTCCGCTGGCAACTCCTACGGATGCCACGAGAACTACCTCGTCAGCAGGCACAAGGACTTTCACAAGACCGTCGATGTCTTGATTCCCTTTCTCGTCACCCGCCAGATTTTTCTCGGAGCGGGAAAGCTCATGCAGACGCCCCGCGGCACCGGCTACTCGATCGCCCAGCGGGCCGAGCACATCTGGGAGGGAGTCTCCTCCGCCACCACTCGAAGCCGCCCGATCATCAACACTCGCGACGAGCCACATGCCGATGCCGAGCGCTATCGCCGTCTCCATGTGATCGCCGGTGATTCGAACATGAGCGAATACGCCACCAACGTCAAGGTGGGAACGGTCGTGGCGCTTCTCCAGATGATCGAACGCGATGCCGTCTTCCGCGATCTCAGCCTGGAGAATCCAATCCGCGCCATTCGCGAGATCGCCCACGACCTGACGTGCCGGCGCAAGGTCCGCCTCGCCAACGGTCGCGAGCTGTCCGCTCTCGACATCCAGTGGGAGTACTTCGATCGCGTGGTGCGCTTTTCCCGCAATCCCGGCTTCCCGCCGGAGGTGCAATCGGCCGTCGACCGCTGGGAGCACCTCCTCACCGGCCTCGAGAAAGACCCTCTCTCCCTCGAACGCGAGGTCGACTGGGTGGTCAAGTACCGGTTGCTTGAGCGCTACCGCGAGCAGCGGCAGTTGCCGCTATCCCATCCCCGCTTGGCGATGCTCGAACTCTCGTATCACGATGTCGATCAGACCCGGGGGATCTACAACCTCCTGGTTCGCCAGGGGCTTGTCGACCGTGTGGTCACCGAGCAGGAGATAAAGGAGGCGATGACACTGGCGCCCCAAACCACCAGGGCGCGGCTCCGAGGTGAGTTCATCAAGGCCGCCAAGGCCAAGCGCCGCGACTTCACCGTGGATTGGGTACATCTCAAGCTCAACGACCAGGCGCAACGCACCGTGTTGTGCAAGGATCCGTTCAAGGCCTTCGACGACAGGGTTGATCGGCTGATCGAAAGCCTGTAACCGAAGCGAATGCGGAAAGTCCTCGAGCGCGTCATCAATTTGCTGGCGATGCTCCTCACCGCCTCTCGTCCGGTGGCGGCCGAGGACATCAGACGCACGATCCCCGGTTACTCGGCGGACTCGGACGAGGCCTTCCATCGCATGTTCGAGCGCGACAAGGATCTCCTCCGGCGGATCGGAATCCCGATCGAGTTGCGTCCGCTGGACGGCTGGGAGGTCGACCAGGGATACGTGGTAGATCCCAACGCCTATCGGCTTGCCGACCCTGGCCTCACCGACGAAGAGAGGGCGGCTCTATTACTGGCCGCACAGATGGTCCGCCTGGGTGGGGAACTGGCCGCACCCGAAGCTGTCCTCAAACTCGGCGGGGCCCGCACGACCGGCGCCGTCGAACCGCTCTCGGCCGATCTCGGCCTGGGCGCCGAAACCCTCGGCGAATTGTTCGGAGCAGTCACCGAACGCAGGCTGGTCACGTTTCGTTATCGGGGGACCAGCCGACGGATCGCTCCGTATGGGCTCGGTCATCGTCGCGGTCACTGGTACCTGGTGGGAGGAACCAACGACGGACAGCGGACCTATCGAGTAGACCGGATGGAGGCGATCCAGGTCGAAGGGCGGACCGGGACATTTCGTCGACCCTCAGACTTCGATCTCAAGACAGTCCTCGACCACCTCGCTTGGGAGGGAGGCCCCAATGCCGCCACCACCGCCAAGGTCCGGTTCTCGCCGGAAGTGGCATGGTGGGCGTCCCGCCAGCTCGGTAGCGAGGCCCGGGAGACGGAGGACGATGGGTCGATCACGGTGACGGTGCCGGTTTCCAATCCCGCCTCCTTCCTTGGCTGGGTGCTTACGTTTGGCGAGGGGGCCGAAGTGCTGGCGCCTCCCGAGCTTCGACAATCCGTCATCAATCGGGTCAAAGGCTTGGCGTGAGTCAGCGAACTGCATCTCGGCTGTCGCGCATTCTCGCCATGATCCCCTGGGTCATCGCCAATCCGGGGTCGAGCGTCGAGGAAGTTTGTCGCCGCTTCGGTTACACCGAAAGCGATCTCGCCCAGGACCTCAACATCGTTTTCGTTTGTGGCTTGCCGGGCTACGGCCCCGGCGATCTCATGTCGGCGGAGATCGTCGATGACGAAGTGGTGATCGACATGGCCGAGTACTTCGCGGACGCCCCCCGGCTGGCCCCGGCCGAGGCATTGGCGTTGCTCGCCGCCGGAATGGCCATTACTGCCAGTGGCCAGGGGGGCGACGCTCTCGAGGAAGCGGTCGACAAACTCAGCGCGGTTCTGTTACCCGAGGGTTCGGAGGTGATCGACATCGACCTCGCCGCCGAACCGGAGTTGGTCGGCCGGCTGAAGAGCGCGGCCGCCAGCAACGAAGTAGTGGCGATCACGTACACGTCACTCAGTCGAGATGAGACGACGGAACGAGAGGTCGAGCCTTGGTCGGTTTTCTCGTCGCTCGGCAACTGGTACCTGATGGGTTATTGCCGTCTCGCCACGGATCGACGGGTCTTCCGAGTGGATCGGATCCAGGCGGCGGCTCCTATCGGAGAGACCTTCACACCGCCCGCCAACTTGCCGCCGGCCGAAGCGCGTTACGTGCCTTCGATCGAAGACGTCAGGGCCCGGATCGCTCTTGGCCCCGGTGCGAGATGGGTGACCGAGTACTACCCGGTAGACATCGTGAGCGATCGAACCGAAGAGCTGATAGTTGACTTCAGCGCCGCCGACCCGCTCGTGGCAGCGAGGCTCCTGTTGCGTCTTGGACCAGACGCCAAGTTGATCAAAGGAGAAGAAGTGGAGCGGGCACTGGCCGCCCTACGCCAGCGGATACTCGACGTCTACAGGGACTAATCCGTTAGGACCGAACCGCAGTGGTCTACTCAAGTCCAGGGGTCCCTCCGCCGATACCACGAACACAGTTTGCAAAGGCGGAGAACCAGGAAAATGACCACTATCAAGACAACGTGCAGCTGGTGTGGAGATGTCCAGCTGACCCCCTCGGACCTGTCCCTCGAACTGGCTCCCAGCCAGGACGAAGGCAACTACCGCTTCGTCTGCCCCACCTGCGCCACGGTGCAGCGACGACCGGCGAATGCTCGAGTGGTCAGCGTTCTCCTCGCCACCGGTGTCTCTTACGAAGTGGTAAATCCCGACCCGATTACCGAAGAGGAAATCGCCGCTTTCGCCGCAGCTTTGGCCGCCGAGCCGGATCCCTTCCGCCTGCTCGCCGGTTAGGCGAAACTACACCCCGCCGGGCGAACCCACGGGTGGTCACCAGCGCATGAACTAGCTGGTGGTCGGGTCCCCCGCCGGGGTGTATTCGCGCCCAGACCTAGCATGGTTTGGTGATCGAAGGCGGCGAATGGATCGTCATTTTTCTGGTGGCGCTAGTGGTCTTCGGACCCGAACGACTTCCCGACCTGGCCCGCAAGGCCGGCGGCTGGGTACGAGAGCTCCGTGGTGCCGCCCGCGAGATGCGAGATGGACTCGAAGCTGAGATCGCCGAAGTTCAAAAAGCTAAGGGCGACCTGACGGATCCCATCGCCGAAGTCAAACGGGCGGTTCGGGACACGGCCCGGCTCGCCGCCGAAAACGATCCCCGCGGGCCCAACGGGAAGCTGAGCTGGGAAGGGCCAAAGCCAGTCAGCGGACCGACGCCGGCTGATGCAATGGCTGATCTGCAGAGGATCGAGGCAAGCGGCGCGGCTTTGACCGATGAATCGGAGGAAGAGGGGATCGCGCCCCAAAAAGGCGAGGCGTGAGAGAAGACCGTCCCCAATCGATACTCACCCATCTCGTTGAACTGCGATCGCGGATCATCAAGGTGGCCCTTGCCCTCGCAGTCGGATCGATAGTCGCCTTTTTTTTCGCCAACCAACTCACAGCCGTTCTAGAGCGCCCCTATTACGAGGCCAATCCGGAGAACAACCTCGTCTCCCTTGAAGCTGGCGAACAATTAGGGGTCTTGATGCGGGTGGCGTTTTTTGGAAGCCTGATCCTGGGTAGCCCAGTGATCTTCTATCAGCTCTGGGCCTTCATCAGTCCGGCCCTCACTCACCGCGAGCGAAAGTGGGTTGTCCCTCTGGTGGCAGTTTTCGTACTGCTCTTCGTCGGTGGTGTGCTCTTCGGCTACACGCTGCTCCCACAAGCATTGAGAGTCCTGCTGAACATTTTTCCCGATGTGCAAAGCGACCTTCGAATCGGGCCTTATTACTCGTTCGTGATCCGGTTGTTGCTCGCATTCGGAGTTACATTCCAATTTCCCGTGTTCCTCTTTGGGGCCGCAGCCGCCGGTGTTGTCAGCAGTCGGCAGCTCGCCGTGGGTCGGCGGTGGGCGGTCCTCGTGATCGTCATCGCCGCCGCCGTCATTACCCCGACCGGAGACCCCATCACCCTTGCCGCCATGACTATCCCGCTCTATCTCCTATATGAGGTGACACTGCTGGCGGTCAAGTACCTGCTCCGCAAGTGAGCTCGCAAGTAATCGAGGACTTCTACTCGTCGCTTCCATTCGAGCCGGACGAATTTCAACGTGAGGCCATTGCCGCCACCGAGACGGGGGCAACGGTGGTGGTGACTGCTCCCACGGGCTCTGGGAAAACCCTGGTGGCCGAGGCGGCAGTAGTGCTGGCCCTCTCCAATCGCAAGCGGGCGTTCTACACGACGCCGATCAAAGCACTGAGCAACCAGAAATACGGCGACTTGGTGGAGGTTCACGGGAAGGACCGGGTCGGGCTTCTCACCGGTGACAACGTGATCAACGGCGACGCCTCGGTAGTGGTGATGACCACCGAGGTTTTGCGCAACATGATCTATGCCGGCTCCGATGCCCTCGACCGGGTGGCGGTGGTCATCCTTGACGAAGTCCACTATCTCCAGGATCGATTCCGGGGGGCGGTCTGGGAGGAGATCATCATCCACGCCCCCCGCCGGATTCAGCTCGTCTGTCTCTCTGCGACCGTCGCCAATGCCGAGGAGTTCTCCGCCTGGATCGAGGAACGGCGGGGGAAGGTGGAGTTGATCGTCAGCAAGCACCGGCCGATTCCACTCGAGGATCTCTATTGCTGGCGAGATCGATTCGCCCAAGAGCTGGCCGTCATGCCGACGTTTGTGAGCCGGGGAAACGCCTATCGAGCCAACCCCAAGATCGAGCGCCTGCTCAGTCTTGAGCGCGGACGCCGGCATCGCTTCTCTACCCCCAGTCGCAGCGAGGTGATAGAACACCTGGCGGAAGCGGGGCTCCTCCCTGCCATCTATTTCATCTTCTCCCGCGCCGGCTGTGATGCCGCCGCCCTGCGCCAGCTCGAGTCCGGGGTTCGCCTGACGAGTGCCGACGACCGGGAACGGATCCGGCTTATCGCCGAGGAGGGGACCGCCCATCTGGGCGACGACGACCTCGTTGCCCTCGAATACGACCGCTGGGTGTCTTTCCTCGAGGCGGGGATCGCCCCCCACCACGCCGGGATGGTCCCCGCCTTCAAGGAGACGGTCGAAGAATTGTTCGCCGCCGGCTTCCTCAAAGTGGTGTTTGCAACCGAGACGCTGGCCCTGGGGATCAACATGCCGGCTCGGACGGTGGTGTTGGAGTCGCTTTCGAAATGGAGCGGCGATGGCCACGAGGTGATGTCCGCCGGCGATTACACCCAGCTCACTGGTCGGGCGGGTCGCCGCGGAATCGACACTGCCGGCTTCGGGATGGTCCTCCACTCGCCCTTCGTACCTTTTGCCCAGGTGGTCGAGGTCGCTGCTGCGGGGAGTCACCCGCTGCGCTCATCCTTTCGACCGACCTACAACATGGCCGCCAACCTTTGCGCCACCTACGACCGGCCGCGGGCCTTGGAGCTGGTTTCCTCCTCCTTCGCCCAGTTCCAGCGACAGGAAAGCCAGGCGCAGGCCGAGGAGCGTCTCCAGGTTCTGTCCGAGCGACTGGTGGAAGAGGAGGCCCGGGCGGAATGCGAGTTGGGCTCGGTATCCGAGTACCGGTCGCTCCTGGCATCCCAACCCCGCCGTCCGGAGAACGACGACTTGATCGGGCGACTCCGCCCTGGAGACGTGATCGACGTTCCCGGTGGTCCCCGGCAGGGTCGATTTCTGATTCTCCGGCGAATTCGGCGCGA
>JAICGW010000111.1 GCA_025922945.1 Acidimicrobiia bacterium
ATACCGCCGGGAGGGGGGCGAGTGGAAAGTTGCGCATCGCCACGCAGACATCATGACCGAGTGAGGTTTCCAGTTCCACGGATCACCGCGGCCCTAATGGGACTACGTTCGAACCTCTAGCCTTCGTCAAGACTCACGTGCAACTCGAAAAGGGTGTTGCGACGGAGCGTTCGTCGCTCGCGCACGGTACTCGTACCGAAACCACACACGAACCGTTGATCGACATCGGCAGGGTCCGCTCAACCCAAGACGTGCTCGAGGATGGCAGGGTCGCCGGCGTATGGCGAGTCTGAGCGCGGCCAGTGGACGACGAGATCGGTGACTCCGACACTGGCATATGCCTTCCTGGTCTCGGCGAACGCCTGAGGAGACGTCAATCCGGCATCTAGACGAATCCCCAAGAGCACAAGCCGGTCGAGCGTCGCAGGATCGCGGCCCACTTCTGCGCAGATCTCCTCAAGCTGCTGCATCTGTCGACGTACCACCTCGACGCCGTCTAACACTGGTAGAGGTGGGCCCTGGTGGGACCGATCGCCGTTGGTTGCCCAGACGGCAGCGTGGCGGGCCGCGACCCGCATCGCGCGGGGCCCTGTCGCCGCCACCGCAAACGGGACCCGTGGCTGCTGTACGCATCCGGGGTAGATGAGCGCTTCATCTGCGCTCCAGTATCGGCCGACGTGCGTAACCTCTTGCGCGCAGAGCAAGCGGTCGAGTAGCTCGACAAACTCGGCGAATCGCGCCGTTCGTTCTGGACCTGACCAAGCCCTTTGGCCGAGGATCGTGGCGTCCCAACCCTGCCCGCCGGCGCCAAGGCCGAGCGTGATACGACCACCGGCGATGTCGTCGAGGGTCACTAGCTCTCGTGCGAACGGAACCGGGTGGCGGAAGTTCGGCGACGCAACCAGCGTGCCCAGCCTGATCGTTGTGGTCTCTAGTGCGGCTGCAGTCAATGTCGGAACGGCCGCGAACCAGGGCTTGTCCCGAAGCGAGCCCCAGGCGATGTGGTCGTAGGTCCAGGCATGATCGAACCCGAGCTGTTCCACTCGCCGCCATTGATCGGCAGCGATGGTCCAATGATGCTCTGGCAGGATCAAGACACCCACGCGCATCCGGACACGGTACGGTCGGCTCCGCAATCAAGGCAGCAGACGGCGCCTCCAGATGGGAGCGGAGGGAATGGGATTCGAACCCATGAGGCCCCTTGCGGGACCTAGCAATTTTCAAGACTGCCGCCTTCGACCGCTCGGCCATCCCTCCAACATACGAGGCTAAACGCCCCGTTCCGCGCTACCCCGAAACGCAGCGAGCGTTCTCGCGACGTAAAGAGTCCGACAGACCATTGGCGTCGCCAGAACGGAGAACAGGGCGGAGGGAGAGGGATTCGAACCCTCGAGGAGTTGCCCCCTACGGCATTTCGAGTGCCGCGCACTAGACCGGACTATGCGATCCCTCCAGAGAACCACCAATCAATATGTCGGCGTTATTCACTTGTCGCGGAGGGAGGGGGATTTGAACCCCCGAGGGGTTGCCCCCAACGGCATTTCCAGTGCCGCGCACTAGGCCGGACTATGCGATCCCTCCTGAGCTATTCGGTTGTTAGGCGAGGCAAGCGCACTAGACCGACGGATTGCTAGTGCGATCCCTCCGAAAACTCCCTACACAAGCCTCAGACATGGGGAGCCCAACCAGTTTACTTTGAGGCCGGAGGAGACACCGATGGGTCAAAACCCGACCGAGGATGAAAGGCTCATGGGCCTTGCTTTGGAGCAGGCCCGCCAAGCGGCAGATGAAGGCGAAGTCCCCATCGGGGCGATCCTCGCCGACGCGGACGGTGCAGTGCTGGCACGTGACCACAACCGTCGTGAGCAGCTGTCCGACGCTACGGCCCACGCCGAAATGCTCGTTATCGCCGCGGCTGGCAGAGCGCGGGGTGATTGGCGGCTGCCCGACACCACTCTTTATGTGACCCTCGAGCCCTGCCCCATGTGTGCGGGGGCGGCAATCAACGCCCGCATCGGGACAATCGTCTATGGGACCCCAGATCCCAAGGCCGGGGCGGCGTGGTCGCTCTACAACATCCCCCAGGATGCCCGACTCAACCATCGCTGTGAAATCCGTCAGGGCGTGCTGGCCGAGGAAACCGCCGAGTTGCTGTCGGCTTTCTTTAGAGATCAGCGCTGAGTTAGCCTCGAATCGAGGGGGCGTTGTGTTCAGCGGGCCCTGCGCGGCGGGAAACCGCGAACCGAGTCAGGTCCGGAAGGAAGCAGCTCTAAGCGGGCCTTCCTGGGCGCCGCAGTCCCGCCGGCTGAATAACAGCGCCCCCTCGATCTTCCCGGTTCCGGTTCTTGCCTTATGGAGACGCTTTGTTCAGTCCTTGTGGAGAAGGGCACCGTAAACAAAGCCGAACAGGCCCATGCGCCAAACCGAACCGAGGCGTAAGCGACTCTGGGCGAATAGCTCCTCGGGTGGGGGCAGCTTGTCGAGGCTCTGATGGAGGTACCAGTAGTCGGCCGGGGCGCGAGCGATCAGTCCCGCCAATGGAAGGGTGATGGCGGTCCCAAGCCGTGAGATCGAGCGGGCCAGCGAGTGAGTGGGTCGGCCGAGATCGACCACGGCCGCCATTCCCCTGGGCCGCAGCACCCGGTGCATCTCCGACAGGGTTCGATCGATCGACGTCAAATTTCGAAAAACGAAGGCGGAGAACACCGAGTCAAAGCTGTCGTCGGAAAAGGGAAGGCTCTCGCCCACCGCCGCGACTCGATGTGAGATCGAACTCAGCGAAAGCATCTCCCGGACCGGGTCGAGCGCCACCACTTGCCGTTCGCCGAATACCGGGGCAGCTACTCCGGTCCCGCTGCCGAGGTCGAGCAGTCGTCCCGGCGGCAATCGTTCCACCGCCGACCGTCTCCATGCCTGGTCGCGGCCAGCAGACAAAAGCGTGTTGATCAGGTCATAGCGGCGGGCGATGCGAGCGAAGATGGCATCCGATTGCTCGCTCACCCGATACGGCCAAAGCCAACGTACGGCACGAGCGCCTCAGGCATCTCCACCGACCCATCCTCCTGTTGAAAGTTCTCAAGGAGGGCGAGGATCATCCGCCCGACGGCAACTGCAGTTCCGTTCAGGGTATGAACGATCCGGTTGCCCTCATCGCCTCGCATCCGCACCTTGAGGCGCCGAGCTTGGTAGTCGGTGGTGTTCGAGCATGAGGTGATTTCTCGATAGGCATTCTGAGAAGGAAACCACGCTTCGATGTCGTACTTCTTGGCGGCGGACGATCCCAGGTCACCGGCAGCGATGTTCACCACCCGGTAGGGCAGTCCCAGCCCTCCCACAATCGACTCTTCGATCTCAAGAAGCCGCTCGTGCTCTTCCACCGACGTCTCCGGTGCGCAGAAAACGAACATCTCGACCTTGTCGAACTGGTGCACCCGAAACAGGCCCTGGGTGTCTTTGCCGTACGTCCCCGCCTCCCGTCGAAAGCAGGAGGAAAACCCGGCATATCGAAGCGGTAGCTGATCGGCATCAAAGATCTCGTCAGTGTGATAGGCGGCCAGTGATACTTCCGAGGTTCCCACCAGGAAGAGGTCGTCGGCGGGAACCGAGTACACCTGCTCGCGATCGCCGGGAAAGAAGCCGGTGCCATAGAGCGCCTGCTCCCGCACCAAAACGGGAGGCACCATGGGGGTAAATCCGGCGGCGATCAAGCGGTCGAAGGCATACCGCACCAGCCCGAATTCGAGAATGACAGCGGGTCCCTTCAGATATCCGAAGCGGCTCCCGGAAACCTTGGCTCCCCGTTCCATGTCGATGACGTCAAGGCTCGATCCCAGGGCAGCGAAGTCAGACGCCTCGAAGTCGAAGACCGGGTGATCGCCCACCCGCTTGATCTCGACGTTGTCCGCTTCGCTGTGGCCATCAGCCGCGCTCGGGTCGACCAGGTTGGGCACCGCTGCCCATTGTTCCTCGAAGCTCTGAGTCAACTCCTCGGCTTCGGCTTCGAGGGTCTTGTACCGCTCGGCCAGCTTTCCCACCTCGGCAATGGCGGACTTTTTCTCATCTCCCTCCAGGCGGGCGATCTCCTTACCCGCCTCCTTCTGAGCCGCCCGGGTTTCCTCGGCCTCCTGCCGGGTGCGCCGCAGTTGTGCCTCGCGCTCGATCAGTCCGTCGAGGTCAATCGAGAGCCCGCGGCGTTGCAAGGAGAGCCGAATTTGGTCGGGGTCGGTTCGAAGCAGGGTCGGGTCGATCACGGGTGCGAAATCCTACGGCGGCTACTCGACGGGCTCGTTCACAAAGAACGAGAGGGCGATGCCGTCGTTGTCGGCATTTCCGTCAGGTTCCGTCAGCTGCAGCGCGACCGAGAGTTGGTAGGTCTGGCCCGAGGTCACCGGCAGCTCGAAAAAGGAAACCGTGGTCTGCGCTCCCGGGGCGAGGGCGGGAACTGCCAAGGTGCGTGATTCCTCGCCCTCTTCCGTGGAGAGATCGAGAAAGAGGTTCTGGATCGGTGCCGAGGTATTGCCCAGGTTGGCGACCACCACATCGACTCGGATCGTTTCCACGGGTTCGACTACCAGATCTCCGTCGGGATCGGTGACCCAGGCTGGCTGCGACGTGACCTGGCCGACTGCCAAATCCGCCCGCAGCGCGAGGAGTGAATTGTCGGCCGCAGCAGCAGCCGCGAAGAGCCGGGCGAGTGCGACAGGCGAGTAATTGGGTGAGTGGAACACCAGCTCGGGAAGAGGGGTGATGGGATCGGGGACGTCGGCTCGATCGAGCTCGGCCAGGACTCCCTGGTAGAGCTCATCGCCGGCCGCCACCTGCTGAATCCCGGCGTAGATCTGCTCTTCCCCGGCGCCATCGAGGTCGGCCGACCTGAGCATGCCTTCCTGGAAGGTCCGCACCCCCCCAGTCCAGGTCGAGACCGCCAGACGGAAGAGCGAGGCGGCCCCGATCAGGGAGCTTCGCTGGGGCGCTTCCAACACCGAGGCCGATGCGGTGTCAAGGGCCGCCGTGACCGAGTCGGTGGCGGTTTCGAACTCAACCCGGTCGAGAGCGCTGAGATCGTCGGACAGGGCCGAAAAAGTCGAAGCTGCAGTTACGAGCTCTACAGCCGATCGCCGGATTCCGTCGAGATAGGAGACCGCCGCCGCGGCTTGGGCATTGATGCGAGCCAGAATCAGCGCGAGCAGCACAACCACGGTGAGGAGGACCGGCCACCACACCCACCGGCGGCGACGTAGGCGTCGTTCGAGCTTGCGATCCAGAACCGCCGGCTGCAACTCTTTACGCCGTCACCGAGTCAAGATGTTGGAGCAGATCGTGGGCAGCCAGCTCGATCGACTTGTGCCTCCATTCGGAGGCTCGATACACGCACGCGATCAGACCGCTGCGGTGAAGGCGCCTTAAGTCGCCGTAGACGAAGCCGTATCGAGCCTTGGTCTCGTCGGTGGCGCCGTCAGTGAGGGCCAGATGCCATTCGGCATATTCGTCCCAAGAGTGCTTCTCGAGAAAGGCGTTCTCGTCTTCGGCGCTGGGTTGGGACTCGCCCCAGTCGCTGTCGAGCACATATTGACGGGCGTCGATGAGGCTCCGGGCCTTCGCCACCGCTTTCTTGTTCACCGTGTACGAGGCCATGACTCACTCTGTATTGGTAGGTGGGTGGGCGAAGGGGGACTTGAACCCCCACGTCCTTGCGGACACAGGAACCTGAATCCTGCGCGTCTGCCAATTCCGCCACTCGCCCGAGGGCAGTAAAAGGGTACACCTCCGAACTGGGGACCGTTATCCGCGTGCAGCGCGGCTACGAACCCAGGGTTCGCCGTTAGCGTTTGTAGGAGATGAAAACTGGGCGCCGAAGATGAAGCTCGCCCGCCAATTGGAGCGGAGGCTGGAGGACGCCCTTGATCATCTCGCCGGACGTATCTTCCGCGGCGGGCTCCACCTCTCCGAACTAGCCGCCCGCATCGCCCGCGAGGCCGAGCTGGCCGAATTTCGCTCACCCGCCGGGGCGGCGACGGCCAACCGGTTCACCTTGCTTGTAAATCCGGCCAACCTAGCCGGCGATCCCAGACCGCTCGCCCGCGAGCTCGAGGCTGCCTTCACCGAGCTGGCCGCAGACCGCGGATGGCGATTGGAAGGTCCCGTCACAGTGGCCTTGGACCGAAGCGCGGAAGTTGCCGTTGGCACCATCGCCAGCAGCGCCTCCATCGCCCCGGGGACCCTCCCCTGTTGGGCCCAACTCACGAGCCCCAACGGCGAGAAGACTCCGATTCGACACAACCGAGCCGTCATCGGGCGCTCCGACGACGCCGATGTCGTTCTTGGCTACCCCGAAATTAGCCGCACCCACGCCCTGATCTATCGCCAGGGAGGGGAGATCTACGTCGTCGACCCCGGCTCCGCCAACGGCACTCAGGTCGACGGCACCGCCGTGGGACGAACGCCCACCCTGATGGCCGCGGTGGCCGAGCTCACCCTGGCCAACCACCACTTTCGCTTCACTCCATGCCGGAGCTGATCCTCACCGTTCTGCGCCTGATCTTTCTGGCGCTGGTGTACCTCTTCATCTGGCAGGTGGCCCGGGCCATCACCCGCCACATCGGCCTCGGTCAGGGCCAGGGACGAGGAAGCAAGCGGAGCGTCAAGCAGGTGGCGGTGATTCGCAGCGACACCCAGGGGGGGATGACGTTTGCCGTTAATGGCGCCACCGTCGTCGGCCGTAGCGACCAAGCAGATGTTGTGATCGAGGATCCCTACGCTTCCGAGTTCCATTTCCGGCTCGTGCTATCGGATGGGGTGCTTACGGTCTCCGATCTCGGAAGCACGAACGGAACGTACGTGAACGGCAAACGCATCACGACCCCCACCAACCTCCGCCGGGGCGACGCGTTGCAGGTAGGGAAAACGGTCATGGAGGTCCGATGAGGTATCAATACGCCTCTGCCACCCACCGGGGCAGGGTGCGGAACAACAACGAGGACGCCCATTGGCCCGAAACCGCCGGGCAGGGACCGGGCCCGTTCGTGTTGATGGTGGCCGACGGCATGGGCGGAGCGGTGGCCGGCGAAGTTGCCAGCCAGTTGGCGGTAGCGGAGGCCCAGGCAGACGACGGCCGCCCCTCCGAGCGATTGGCCAAAGCCAACGCTCAGGTCTTCGAACGTTCGCTGGCCGAGCCCGAGCTCGCCGGAATGGGGACGACTCTCACTCTGGTCGAATTGACGCCCGACGGCGTGGCCCATCTCGCCCATGTCGGGGACAGCCGCGCCTATTTGTGGCACGACGGCGAGCTCGAACAGATCACTGACGACCACACGGTGGTGGCCGAGCAACTGGCCGCCGGCCACATCACCGAAGGAGACATTCCCAACCATCCTCAGCGGAGCATGCTGACCAGGGTCTTGGGGATCAGCTCGGCAATCGAAGTCGACACGCTCGACTTGAAGCTCGATCCCGGCGACCGCCTGCTGATCTGCTCCGATGGGCTGACCAACATGATCGACGACCAGGCGGTCGCTTCTCTCCTGGGAGTGGGGGCTCCCGAAGAGGTGGCCTGGAATCTGATCGAGGCGGCCAATCGCGCCGGGGGTCACGACAACATCACCGTGATAGTGGTTGTCGTCGAGGAGTGACATGACCCGCACGGGCGAAAGCGGGATGCTGGTGGCGGCC
>JAICGW010000112.1 GCA_025922945.1 Acidimicrobiia bacterium
CGACGCTGTCTCGCCAGTGGGTGCTGGCACGCACACCCGAGGGAATTCCGCAGCCGGCCGACTTCGCCATGCAGGAAGTTCGCATCCCCGCGGTGGGCGAAGAGGAGGTGATCGTGGCCAACAGATTTCTTTCGGTGGACGTTGGCGTGCGCGACCGTCTCGCCCGGGACAGCTACGGCTCCCGCACGCAGGTAGGTGAGGTCATCGATGGCTTCGCGGTGGGCGAGGTGATCGAGTCGAGTCACTCCCGACTGGCGGTCGGCGACCGGGTGGCGGCAGGCACCGGTTGGCGCACCCACTACCTCTCTGACGGCAAAGGGCTGTTGCGCCTCGACCCGGAGATCTTTTCTCCCCCGATCCCCGATTCGACGGCCATCGGTGTTCTCGGTGTCTCCGGACTCACCGCCTATTTCGGCCTCCTCAGCGTCGCCCGGATCTGGCCCGGGCAGACGGTGCTCGTGTCCTCAGCGGCGGGCACCGTGGGCGGCACGGCCGGCCAGATCGCTCGCATCAATGGTTGTCGGGTGGTAGGGATCGCCGGCGGCCCGGACCGCTGTCGCTATGTCACCGGCAAGTTGGGGTTCGACGAGTGCCTCGATCGTCACGACCCGGACCTCGCCGGTGCGATCGGCCGCTCTTGTCCCGAGGGAGTCGACGTCTATTTCGACAACGTCGGCGGAGAGCTCTTGGACTTGGCGCTGCTGGCGATGAATCGGAGCGGAAGGGTGGCGGTGGCGGGCCAGGTCTCTGAGTACAACCTCGACCAACCGCGGGGGATTCGCCACCTCCGAGAACTGATCGAACGCCGGATCCGGATCGAAGGCTTCGTGGTATGGGATTTCCTTTCCGACTTCCGATCGGCCATGTCGGAGATGGCGGGATGGATCAGGGAAGGCAAACTTCTATATACGGAGACGTTCACTGATGGCTTCGAATCCGCGCCGGTGGCGTTTTCCGAACTGTTCACACATGCGGGATTGGGACGGTCGCTGATTCGGCTCTGATTCCCTCCTCCAGCTTCACCCATCGTCGCTCGGCGACGTAGAAGATGACCATCCCCGCCAATACCGCCAGAGCGACAGTCACAAAAGTGGTGGCATACCCGAACTGTTCGATGATCCACCCGATCACAGGCGCCGCGCCGAAGAGGCAAAGGTCGAACAACGCGGTGAAAATCGCAATCGCCGTTCCCCGCTCCCCCGGGGCGGCCCGGCTGGTAGCCACTGCCACCACCACCGGGAAGGAGATCCCGTGGCCAAGTCCGGTCAGGACCCCGCCCCCGATTAGTCCCCAGGGTGGCGCGATCAGCCCGATCACGATCAGACCAGCCGCGTACAGGATCAACCCCGGGGCGATCATCCGCACCGGTCCCACCCGGTCGGGAACCCATGACAGCGTGAGGCGCCAGACGATGGCCGTGACCGCATAAGCGGCGAAGAAGGTCCCGACCCGTCCGGCTCCGATCGCCGTGACGTAAGTGGTGACGAAGACGAAAGCGGCGGTAAATCCCAGGGCCAGCACCAAGATGACGAACCAGACCGGCCGCAGACTTGGCCGGCGAAGCATGGGAAAGAAGCCGGCGCCCGCGTTCTCATGGTCGTCGGATTCGGGTTCCTCGAGGCGCATCGCCAGCAAGAACGAGACCAGGGAAAAAGCCGTGGCGGCCAGAAACACCCCCTGGTAGCCGAACCGCGAGGCCAGGATCTGGTCACCCAGGGCGGGCCCGATTCCCAATGGCGCCAGCCCCGAGATCCCGAAGAGGGCAATCCCCTGGGACCGATGTGCTTCGGGGAGACGGTCGGCGATGTAAGCCCAGAACGCAGTCATCGCCATCGCCTGCCCCAGACCCTGCAAGAGCCTTGCCCCCACCACGGGAATGCCGATGCTCTCGATGAAGGCATAGGAGAGCGTTGAGGCTGCGAGCACCAGGCATCCGAGCCGGATCATCCGCCGTCGACCGCGTCGATCGATCACCCGGCCGATCCAAGGTCGCACGACGATCGAGGCGGCGCCCGAGACACCCACGATCGTTCCAATTCGAAGTTCGGTGGCTCCCATGCTTTGGAGAAAGCCCGGGAAGTGCACGAGCAGGCTGTTCGTCAGCTCCGCGGCCAGCGAGGCCAGGAAGACGAGCGCGAACCACTTGGTGAGGAGGGAACGGCGGACCACCGCGGAGGATTCTACGAACGCGAGAGTGGGGTCAGTAACAGCCCCGGATTCCCCCCCATCCATCGAGCCCTGGGGCCAGCCGAGCTCAGCACACAACCTCTAGAGTGCCGACAGAAGAGGCGCACAGGAGGTAGCCAATGCCTTTATTCATGGACGTCCATAACTTGGAAGGTGTCAAAGCGGCTGACGTCGCCGGAGCGCACGCCAAGGATCTCGAGACACAGGGCAAATACGGCGTGAACTATCGCCGCTACTGGGTGGATGAGGCCAACGGCAAGGTTTTTTGCTTAGTCGAGGCGGACAAGGCTGAGGACGCGGTCAGAGTCCATAAGGAAGCTCACGGCCTGGTGGCCGACGAGATCTACCCGGTTACCGAATACAGCTGAGCGGCATCTAACGACCAAGAAACCTGGGTAGCCGCTTCTCGGCGATTGCGGCCAGCGCCTCCTGGTGGTCCTCGGTCATGAACGTCACGAGCTCGTGAGCGGTGGCGTAATCGAACGCAGTTTGCAGGGCTTGTTTGACCAGTTGATTGACTGCCACCTTGGTGTACTGGATCGCCAGGGGCGCTCCTTCCGCCAGGCGAGTGGCCATGGCCATTGCTTCGGTCATGAGCTCGGAGGCGGGAACCACCCGGTTGACCAGGCCGATGCGCTCGGCTTCACGAGCGGCAACCGGATCCCCTGTCAGTAGGTACTCCTTGGCCCGAGCAGGGCCGACGAGTAGGGGCCAAATGGCGGTACCGCCGTCACCGGCAACGATCCCTACCCGAACGTGGGGATCGGCCACGTGGGCGCCTTCGGCGATGAAGATGACATCTCCCAACAATGCGATGGTGGCGCCGAGACCAACCGCCGGCCCATTGATCGCCACGACCAGCGGCAGTTCGAGGTCGACGAGATCCCAGATCATTTGCTTGGCATCCCGCCGCAATTCCGCCAGGCGCTCGGGGCTGCGGAGAGTCGGGAACCAGGAGAAGTCGCCCCCGGCGCAAAATGCCTTCCCTTCTCCGGTGAGAAGCACCGCTCGGGCTTGACGCTCCTGGCGGAGGAGGCGGAAGAGGCTCGTCAGCTCAAAGTGCAGTCGGTCATCCACTGCGTTGAGCTGGTTGTCAGGTCGATCAATCGTCGCCACCAGGACTTGATCAGCCCTTTCGATCCGGATCGATTTGAACCCGGCTTCTTCGAGGTCCACCTCCTTACGATAAGCCCGTGACCGAACCGGCGACTGCTCCCAGGATTCTGCTGCAGCGCTTGATCGATTACGCCGGCATGTACCCGCCCGAGTCACTCGACTTGGATGAGGCGATCAAAACGTATCTTCGCCACCGGCGCGGTTCTCACGAATGGATGCTGGGGCCGTTTCTCTGCCCTAGCTCAGGACTGCATGATCTGGAGTGGCTGCTGGGAGGGGATCCCATTCCAGTCGGCGTGGTTTTCGATCAGCCAGCAGAGGAAGCAATGGCTTCGATCGCGGCTTCGGCGCTCCCGATTCAGCAGATCGAAACCACCGATCTGGCGATCGAGCCTCTGCTGCGAGGGCTCGATACGCGTCTCACGTTCTGGCTCGAAGCCGAGCCCGGGCGAGTTCACGCGGTGGCGGGCCGCATTCCCGGGCAGCGGATCGGAGTAAAGATTCGCTGTGGCGGCCCCGCACCAGCTGACTTTCCGAGCCCCGCGACCCTGGCCGCCGCCATGCACGAGACATTCGAGCGGGGACTGCCGTTCAAAGCCACTGCCGGTCTCCATCACCCGTGGCGGCACTTCTCGGCCGAGATCGGGGCTTGGCGTCACGGCTTCCTCAACCTGGCGGCAGCGGCTGCGGCCCTCGTCCTGACTCGCGATCTGAATCGAGTCGAGGACATCCTGTCAGTTGAGCAATCGGGAGTCCTGTCGGGTCATCACCTGCGGGTGGGCGAACACGACTTTTCGCCTGCCGACCTGCGCTCGGCCCGGGTCTTTTTTCGTTCTTATGGAAGCTGCTCCTTTGACGAACCGGTTGAAGACCTGGCGGCGATGGGCAGCATCTGGGCCGCGCGTTGAGCGCACTCGGGGTCTTCTCAATCGGCGATGGGCCGCGGCGGGTTGGAGTCAAGGTCGGAAAGGAGGTCGCCGAGGCAGGAATGGTCTCGACCCTTCTTGAGGGTGGTTCACTTAGCCAGCTCCTCGAAGCCGGCCCCGACGCTTGGGGTGAAGTCCTCGCCAACGTGGACCGCGCCCTTCCAGATCTCCCCCGAGTGCCGATGACGGAGGTGACGATGCACCTCCCGTGCCCGATCGGGGATTACGTCGACTTTTACTCTTCGCTTTACCACGCCACCCGCGTCGGCCGGATCTTTCGGCCCGAGGGCGACCCCTTGCCATCGAGCTGGCGCCACCTTCCGATCGGGTATCACGGAAGGGCGGGCACCATCGTCGTCGACGGGACTCCAGTCAAGCGACCACATGGCCAGCGCGGACCCGGCGACTACGGTCCATCGCAAAGGCTCGACTTCGAGCTGGAAATCGGGTTTCTCACCGGGACCGGTCCCGGGCTTGGTGAACCGATCCCGGTTACCGATGCCGAGCGGTACATATTCGGGCTGGTCCTGGTCAACGATTGGTCGGCACGTGACATACAGGCCTTCGAGTACCAGCCGCTGGGCCCGTTTTTGGGAAAGTCTTTTGCCACGACCATCTCTCCCTGGGTGGTCCCCCTGGCCGATCTGGAAGTGCAACGGATCGAGCCACCGGTTCAAGAGCCAACACCGCTTCCTCATCTGACTCCGGCGGGTCGTGGGCTTGACATCGCGCTGGAAGTGCTGGTCAACGACACAGTGGTCACCCGGTCCAACACCAGCTTTCTCTATTGGACCATGGCCCAGCAGCTCGCTCACGCCACTTCCAACGGGGCCACTATCCGAGCTGGCGATCTCTTCGCCTCTGGCACGATCTCGGGACCGACTGATGACTCGCTCGGATGCATGCTCGAGATGGGCGGGAGTTATCTCGAGGACGGCGACGAAGTGGTTCTGCGCAGCGAACTGCTCGGCAGCTGTGCGGGGGTTATTTCGTAGACGGCCAGGACCGAGGGTCAGCCCTGAGCCGGGATTTCCCGGTAAGAATCAGGTATCAGCTTTTGGAAGACCGTTCGTTTCCAGGATCGGAACGAGGCCGGGCGGCTATTAGCCGAAAGGCTCGGACACCTCCGTAATCGACAGCCTCTCGTTCTCGGTCTTCCGCGGGGCGGAGTACCAGTCGCCGCTGAGATCGCCACCGAACTCAACGCTCCCCTCGACATCCTGCTGGTGCGCAAGCTCGGGGCGCCGTTTCAACCCGAGTTGGCGATGGGCGCCATCGGCGAAGATGGCATCAGGGTCCTCGACGAGACGATGGTCCGCCGTTTACGCATTAGCCAACGCCGGATTGATGAAGTGGAGGCGCGGGAAAGGCAGCGAATCGAGGAAGCGAGCGAAAGCTTCCGGACATATCGCCCGGTGGGGATCGCATGGCAAAATCGAACGGCCATAGTGACCGACGACGGAATCGCAACCGGTTCGACCGTTATTGCCGCCTGCCAGGTAGCTCGTGAACGACAGGTCGGACATCTGGTGGTAGCGGCGCCGGTGGCAACCCAGGGGGCCGTCGCCCGGCTCCAGGAGATCGCCGATGAGGTGGTCGTGGTGTCGACTCCGGCCGAGTTCATGTCCATCAGCCAGTTCTACGAGGACTTCGCTCAGGTGACCGACGACGAGGTCGCCCGCCTTCTACAAACCGTCAACCAATCCCATGAACCGCTCGAGGGTGGCGATGCGTTCGGATGAATTCGCCCCTTCGGGGGCGATGCGGATCGTCGTGATCCCAGCCTTCTGATAAGCCGCGATCCTTTCGGCGACCATTGCGTCGGTTCCCAATAGGTTGGTTTGCAAGACGATTTCATCGGGGATGAGCGCCGTCGCTTCCTCGCGGCGACCCTCGATCCAAAAGCTTTGCACACGTTTGGCAAGCTCGTCGTAGCCCGCTCGCGAAAACGCGTCGTTATAGAAGTTGGTCTTGGCCGAGCCCATCGCTCCCAGCGTGAAGGCGATCCCGGGACGGCGCGCAGCAATCAACCCCGAAGGATCATCGGCAAAGGCGACGACTCCGCCGGCGTGAAGGTCTAGATCCGACAACGAGCGGCCGGCTTGTTCGGCGCCGCGGCGGAGGTGGGTGATGAACACTTCGGCGTGCTCGGGCATGAATGACGTCCCCAGCCAGCCATCAGCGATCGCACCGGTGAGGACGAGACTCCTAGGCCCCAAGGTGGCGAGATAGATCGGCACCGGAGCCGCCGCGCTCAGGCCGAGCCGAAGCGCTTTGCCCTCGCCCCCGGGCAGTGGGAGCTCGTAGACATGCCCCCGGTAGGTCACCCGCTCGCCGCTCAAAGCAAGGCGAACGATCTCGACTATCTCTCGCATGCGGGTGACCGGGGCATCGAAGCTGACGCCGTGCCAACCCTCGATCACCTGCGGGCCGCTCGTGCCCAAACCGAGGAGGAAGCGCCCGCCGCTCAACAGCTGCAGGGTGGCGGAAGTCATGGCCACCAGGGCCGGCGTCCGGGTCCCGGTTTGGATGATCCCGCTCCCCAGCTTGATGCGCTCGGTGCGGGAAGCGAGATAAGCGAGGGGGGTGACCGCATCCGATCCCCACGCTTCGGCACTCCACACCGAATCGACTCCGAGCCGATCGGCCTGGACCACGAAATCGACGGTGTCCTTCCAGCGCCCGGGCCGGTCGTAGGGAATGCCGAAACCGACCGCGACTCGCATCAGTCGCTCGCCGCCTGAATCTGGCGGGCGTGATCGAGATCGTGGACGCGTAGAAAGAGCAAAGCTTCCCGCCAATTGAGGTTTCCGAATATCGGGTGGTAGATGCTCAGCTCGAGGTGAGCTTCGGGATCCGCCGCCAGCACCGATGCAAACAAGCGCTCGCGATTGGCCTCGTGGAGGTTCCACCACTCCGCTCCCGTGCGGGTAGGGCCGCCTGCGGTGATGACATCGAGGGGCGTCGAAGAAGGTTTCCGGCCAGCCACGATTTCGGTGATGGCCTGGCCGAAGAGATCGCTCGTGGTGACGATGTGGGCCGCGACTTCGTTCGGGCTCCATTCACCTGGAGCCGGTTTGACCGAGAAGCGGTCAGACGCAACCGACAACAAAGCCTCTCGCAATTGGCGGGAGTCGCTGCGAACCTTCTCGACCAGGTCGGGAACGGAGAGCTTTCGGGCCTGGGCGTGGAGATAGGAGGTGATCCGCTCCAAGTCCGTCACTTGACCCGGCGCCCCCCCTTCCAGACGCCCGTCACACGCTCGGGATCCCCCCACACCGACACATCGTCGATCGGGCTTCGATCCAGGGCGATGACATCGGAGGCGAAACCATC
>JAICGW010000113.1 GCA_025922945.1 Acidimicrobiia bacterium
AACTCGTGGTTTCCCACCCCAGCGATATCGAGGCCGATCAGATTCATCGCCTCGATCGTCGGCTCGTCATGGAAGAGCGCCGAGATGAGTGGTGAGGCGCCGATGAGATCACCGGCAGAAACCACCACCGAGTGGCGCACCCCTTCCTCAGCTTCCCGGATATGGGAGGCGAAGAAATCTGCTCGCCCGACCGGTTGACTCAGCCACAGCTGATCGGGGACCGGAGCGATGGCTCCGTGAAAGTCGTTGATCGCCAGGATCTGCAACTCGACAAATGGCGGCTCGCCCTTGCTATTGGGATTCTCGGGCTGAGCTCCGACTGGCGCCGCGGCAAAAACCAACAGCACCGCGACTATCAAGAGCAAATTTCTCGCGAACCTGTGACGTTTGTGCATCGCATCTCCTCCACTCGGGCCCGGTGAGGGCGCTATCCCGTGGCCACCATAGGCCGATTCGACGGCCAACCCCCAGAAGAACTAGACAGCAGTGCGCGTACAGGCGACGTCGGCCGGAACGAACAAGGTTTCGATCGAAGCCAATTGTTCTTCGCTGGCAGCCGCCTCCTCGAAAGCAGCTCCCGCATCGTTGAAGGTTTGCTCGATCGGCTCAGTCGCCTCCACTACCAAGTTGATCCAAGTCTGCACACCTTGCAGGATCGAGGACGGTTCGGAATTGATTCCTTGCAAGACCGTCGCCGACTCAGCCAGGTGGTTCTCCCACACTTCATAGTGGGCGACGATTGCCTCCCGCGCGGCCAGCACCGGCCCCTGCCAGGGCTGAATTCCCAGCTCGGCAAAACGATCGAGGGAGGCGTTGACGTGGCGCGCCAAAGCGTCGGTCTGATCCAATAGATCCTGCGATTCGGTGAAGCCGAGCTCGAGGTCACCAGTCTCCACCACGGCGTCGACCAGGCAGTCCTGGGCAATGAAGTAGTCCAGCCAAATCTGATCACCCTCCACCTCCCGAGTCACGGTGACCAACGATTCGAAGGACGAGCGCCCGAGCAAACCCAATGCCAGCCAGAGCCCTAATCCCACCAAGACCACGGCAACGGCGATGACCGCGACAATTAGCCCGGTCTTCGACTTGGGAACCGGCTCGCCCTGACTTTCCTCGATCATCCCGACATGTTGCTACACGGCTAGTGTCGGGGGTGCCGAAACGGCCACGGTCCGGCAGCGAAATCCGGTGTGAATCCGGTGGTGTCCCGCAACTGTGATGAGCCCAACCGCTAAGGAAGGCTCTAAGCCAGGTCGCCTGCTTGCCCGTGTCGAACGTAGCCTCGGATGAAGGTCATGTTCGGGCGGCGCAGGGTACGCCGCATCGGGCCCCTTCATCCTCCAGCGATTGGAGGATGTTTTTTATGAGAAGCAAGGTTTGGCTTTCCGCCTTCCTGCTCGTCGCCTGCGGAGGACCAGCTGCGGTTGAGATCACCTCGATATCCACGCCGATCACAACCGTGGGGCCGGTGCCGACAACTGCAGGTGTTGAAGGTCCGACGGCAATCATTTCGCTTTCCCCGACGGCCACTGAGATGCTCGCCGAGATCGGAGCTCTCAACCAGGTGGTGGCAGTCGATGATCAGTCGGACTTCCCGCCGGGAGTGCCGGTCACGGATCTGTCTGGCTTCTCTCCCAACATAGAGGCCATCGCCTCGTATGAACCAGACCTGGTCGTGGTGTCAGCAGATATTGACGGATTGGTCGGAGCCCTCGAGAGCCTGGAAATCCCGGTGCTTCTGCTTCCGCCCGCCAACTCCTTCGACGACGTCTTTTCCCAGATCGAGCAGCTGGGATCTGCCACCGGACATCTCGCTAAGTCAGAGGAGTTGGTGGGAAGCATGCGGGCCGAGATCGACGAGCTCGCTTCCTCCTATGAGCGCCCAGCCGAACCAGCCACCTACTACCACGAGCTTGACCCGGGCCTGTTCTCCGTTACGTCCGCGACGTTCATCGGTTCGGTGTATTCCTTGTTTGGACTCGAGAACATCGCCGATGCCGCGGACCCTGATGGTTTTGGTTATCCGCAGCTCTCGGCTGAGTACATCCTCTCCTCGGACCCCGACTTCATCTTCCTGGCCGACACTGGACCGGGCGGGCAGTCGGCAGAAGTAGTGGCAGCACGGCCGGGCTGGGCCGAACTGACGGCGGTAACAAACGGTCGGGTGATCGAATTGAACGACGATGTCGCCTCGCGGTGGGGGCCGCGGGTAGTCGAGTTCGTCCGCGCCGTAGCAGACGCCTTGGCCTTGCAGGCGGTGGAGTGACCATCACCACGGTCGCCGAGAAATCGCTGTCGCTGCGGAGCCGTCTGTGGTTGGGGCCAATCTTGCTGGGGGTGGTGACGCTCGTCGGCGCTGCTATCACCGGCATCGTCTTGGGACCGATCGAATTGACTACAGCGGAGGTTTTCAAGGCCCTGGTTGACCGTCTCCCGTTCGTCGAGGCGGTGTCAGGCTTGAGCGATCGCCAATCGGCAATCCTTTTTCAATTGCGCCTGCCTCGAGTGGTGCTTGGAGGATGCGTCGGGGCAGTTCTGGCCTTGGCCGGGGCGGCCTATCAAGGGGTTTTTCGAAACCCTCTGGCTGACCCTTATCTGCTCGGAGTGGCGGCGGGTGCCGGACTAGGGGCAACCATCGCGATCGCCAGTGGAGGCCCGGGGGCGGCTCTCCCCATTGCAGCTTTCGCAGGTGGGGTTTTGGCGGTAGCGGCCACCTATCTGCTTGGCAGGGCAGGCGACCGCGCCGTTACCAGCCTCGTGCTGGCGGGAGTGGCTGTGGCCTCCTTCTTCACCGCCGCCCAAACCTATGTCCAGCAACAGCACACCGAGGAACTCCGAGCGGTTTATTCATGGATCTTGGGAAGGCTTGCCACCAACGGCTGGGCCGAGGTCAAGCTGATACTTCCATACATCACTGTGGCCGCATTGGTCATCCTCGCTCACCGCCGACTGCTCGACACCTTGTCAGTGGGAGAGATCGAGGCGCAGTCTTTGGGAGTTCCGGTTAGAAGAGTTCGTCTTCTGGTAGTGGCGGCTGCGACTCTGGCTTCGGCAGCCGTCGTGGCGGTATCCGGCCTGATCGGATTCGTCGGCATCATCGTTCCCCATACGGTTCGGCTCTTGACCGGAGAGAGCTTTCGCTCCGTACTGCCCTTGTCATTGCTCTTCGGGGCATCGTTTCTCATCGTTACCGATCTCGCGGCCCGGACCATCAGCGCCCCTGCCGAGTTGCCGGTTGGCGTTGTCACCGCTTTTCTTGGGGCTCCTTTCTTTCTGTTTGTCCTCCGTCGAGCCCGGAGGTCGCAGTGAACAAAATGGGAGACTCCGGGGATCTCGTGGTCAGCGGACTTTCGGTCTCCCGCGGTGGGCGATTGATCCTGGATCGGATCGATCTCTGCGTCCCCAAAGGGACCTGGCTCGGGCTCGTCGGACCGAACGGGGCAGGTAAAACCACGCTGCTCTCCTCGCTAAATGGTCTCGTCCCGTCGCGAGGGTCGATCAGTTGGGGCGGCACACCCCTTGACGGTCTCTCCGTTCGCAAACGGGCTCAACTCATTGCGTCAGTGCCTCAACAGCCAGTCATCCCCTCCGAGATGACTGTGGGCGATTACGTCCTGCTGGGGCGCACGCCCCATATCGACTATTTGGGCTCGGAGACAGGGGACGATTACGCCGGCGCGGCGGCAGCTGTCACTGCCCTGGAACTAGTGGGATTCGAGCAGCGCCGACTCGGCACCCTGTCAGGTGGCGAGACGCAGCGAGCGATCCTCGCTCGAGCATTGGCACAGGAAGCGCCGCTGATGCTTCTCGATGAACCGACTACCTCACTTGATATTGGGGCCCAGCAGTCAGTGCTCGAACTGGTGGAAAGTATTCGTCTGAGCAGGGCACTTACCGTCATCAGCTCGCTGCACGACTTGACGTTGGCCGCACAATTTTGCGATGAGCTATTGGTGCTCGACAAGGGGCGAGTTGTGGCGAGAGGCAAATCAACCCAAGTCTTGACCGAAGACACGGTTCGAACTCACTTCGGGGCAGAGGTTGACATTCTTCGCGACAACGGACGTATCACCGGAGTCGTCCCCATTCGCCGCTAGCGGACCACGACCAAATGCTGCCCGGGGTCAGGCGTCGTGCCGGCGAGAACTCGAATCACCCCACCATGACTGAAGATCAAATGCCGCCCCTCGGGGAGACCGTTGACGAAATCCTCTATCCGGTACCGAAACGCGGCGACTGATTCACCGCCGGGAGCGGCGAACCCATCGAACGCCAGAAGCGCCTGCTGCACCTCGGAGGGGAGTTCGCTCCAGGTCATCCCTTCGAGACGGCCGAAGTCGAATTCATCCAGTCGGGCATCGACGATCGCTGCACCGTAAGCCAGCTGCGCAGTCACCACCGACCGCGTTGCGGACGAGGCCCAAACCCCGGCAAATACTTGATCGCGTAGGACCAAACGGAGAGCCGTAGCCTCCTGCCGGCCTCGTTGGTTAAGGGGAATTTCGGCCCGGCCCTGCAAACGACGGTCACGGTTCCAATCGGTTTGGCCGTGCCGAACCAGCCACAGCTCTTGTGTCACCCGAACGCCAGGACTCCGAGTTCAGAGATGACGGCGACAGCTCCGAGAGTGTCGCCGGTCAATCCCCCGATCCGGCGCCACGCCCAAAATGCCATCAGCAATCCGCTCGCCCAACCGAGGAGGCCCCCGGCTGCGTTGGGCCAGCCCAGGAAGGCCGCGGCCATTGTCCCGATCAAGGCAGTGAGCACAACCAAGGGAACAGATAGAGCCGGGGAAAGGGACGCCGCCAATCCTTTCGAGGTCGCCGGCGGAAAGACCTTCATAATCGTCACTGCCGAGGCCCGACTTACGGCTCCGGCGACGCCACTAACTAGCACGTAGCGATCAGCCGGTATAGCTGCGAGCAAGCTGACTTTGAGGCCGATAGCCAAAACCAACGCTATCGCCCCGAACACCCCCACTCGGGAGTCCTTCATCACCGCCAGGATCGCTTCCCGGTCACCGCCGGCGCCCAAGCCATCGAAAGTATCGGCAAGCCCGTCCTCGTGGAGGGCTCCCGTGATCATCAACGCAATGGCCACGGTCAAGAAGGCTGCCGGGAGCTCTCCGATCCTCGTTGAAGCCCACCAGCCAGCTACTCCGGCCAAGGCGCCGATCAGAGCTCCGACAACTGGGAACCAGGGAACGGAGCGAGCTAGGTCTGTGGTCGCATAGGGCCTTCGAACCGGGAAGCGGCTCAAGAAGGAGATCGCGACAGCGAGGCCGGTCAAATTCCGAACTCTTCGAAAGTCGCCACTTTGGTAACCCCGGCAATTGCGAGCCGAAGGATCGGCAGCGCTACCAAGGCACCACTTCCTTCGCCAAGTCGCATGTCGAGATCAAGGATGGGCTCGAGGCCGAGGTGATCGAGAAGCAGCCGGTGACCTGGTTCGGAGGATCGATGAGCAGCTAAGCAATGATCCAGGCCTCCGCTCACTTCGACTTCGATTGGCCCAACCGCCGCGGTCACGACAAAGCCGTCAAGCAGAACGGGAATCGAACGGAGCCGCGCCTCAAGACAGGCTCCGGCGAGGACCGCGAGCTCCGCCCCGCCGACCCTGCGCAATACTTCGGCTGGCGCGGCGCCGAGCACGCGGGAGCGACCGCGAGCCACGGCTTCCCGCTTACGAACAAGACCGGGTTCGTCGACTCCGCTCCCGGATCCGACCCAATCGGCAACTTCACCGCCGTAAAGGCTTGTCGCCACTGCCGCTGCCGCGGTGGTGTTGCCGATTCCCATCTCACCCAACAGCAAAAGGTCGGTTCCGGACCCTGCCACCGCCTCCCGACCAAGTGAGATGCATTCTTCGAAACGGTCGTAGTCGAGGGCGTCTTCGATCGACAGATCGCCAGTGGGATTTCCCACCCCAGCGTCGATCACCTCTACCGTCACCTCCAAGTGCTCAGCGAGGACAGTGGCAGTGGCCACTCCTTTAGTGAATGCCTCCAGCATGTGCGCGGTCACCTTCGAGGGATAAGCGCTCACTCCTCGCCGGGCGACTCCGTGGTCACCGGCTGCGAGCAAGAGATAGGGCCGGTCGATGGCCGGCGTCGAGGTCCGTTGCCAGCCGGCCAGGAAGGCGGCCATCTCGTCCAACCGTCGGAGTGCTCCCAGAGGTCTCAGAACGTTTGCGGCTCGGTCGAGGACAGACTTGCGCGCCCCTAGGTCAGGACCTGAAGCTCCCGCGAGCAGTAGCGACCAGGAATTCATGCCGGGCTCTCAGTCAACCGAAGGGCCCGGCCGGCCACCAGGAAGAACGATTCGGAGGCGTGACTGGCAAATACGGCGTTGACACGGCCAAGGAGATCTCGATAGCGCCGCGCTTCGGGGTTTCCGGGGACAATTCCGAGACCGACTTCGTTGCTAACGACCACGCCCCCGCCGCGCCGTTCAGCCATTCGTCGAGCGACGTTCTCGGCTTCAGACAAGATCGCGTCGTCTGGTGACGTTTCGTAGACGTTGTTTACCCACAACGTGAGGCAATCGAGGATCAGGTACGCGGCCGGCTCAGAAGCGGCAATCGCCCCCCTGAGATCGCGAGGCTCCTCGATCGTCGACCAGGAGGATGGCCGAGTTTCTTGATGCTCGGCGATCCGATGCTCCATTTCGTCGTCGCCGGCAGTGGCTGTAGCGAGGAATATCACGGAAGTTTGTGCCCGCTGGCCTAACTGCACCGCCAGGCTCGACTTACCCGAGCGGGCACCACCAACCAAAAACGTGAAAGGCACGCGTCAAACGGTAACGGTCGAGGGTGAGTCGTTCGCTATTGAACCAAAGACGAAATTGAGACACCGATCCCACCGAGAGTGTCGGCTCCGTAACGTTCCTTCTCCGCCTCCAGGTCGAGACGCTTCATCTGCGCTTTGGCGGCGACGATCTCATCGGTGATGAGCTCCGCCGGGACCAGCCAGCAGACCTCGAATTCGATGCCGTCGGGATCCCGCCCGTAGAGCGCCTTGGTGGTGCCGTGATCCGTGGCTCCGACCAGAGCCCCCTCCGCCAGAAGGCGCGAGGACACCTCTTCCAGGGCGGCGAGTGTGTCGACTTCCCAAGCCAGGTGATACAGACCAACGGTCGAGCGCCCCGCCGTCGAAGCACCCGCTCCCTTTACTTGAAACAAACCGAGGTCATGGTCGTTTTGTGAAGCTGGAGCCTGCATGAACGCCGCTCCGGGAAAGCCCATGACCTTGCGAAATCCGAGGACGTTCTCGTAAAAGCCGACACTGCGATCGACATCCGAGACATACAAGACGGCGTGATTGAGACGATGAATCGGCACCTATCCATTCTTGCGTATCTTTCGCCTTACCGACCGGGCGAAAAATACGCAAGACCGAGAGGGCCTAGGCGTTCTGGCGCGATTCGGCCATCCGGCGGATGCGCCGTTCGATCTCTGGATATTTCTCCGCCACGATCTGGAAGTCGTTGCCGGTCATGGTCATCATCGACATGACCGATTTGGCGACAACGTCGGCATTTCGATGGTGG
>JAICGW010000114.1 GCA_025922945.1 Acidimicrobiia bacterium
GACCACACGGTGGTGGCCGAGCAACTGGCCGCCGGCCACATCACCGAAGGAGACATTCCCAACCATCCTCAGCGGAGCATGCTGACCAGGGTCTTGGGGATCAGCTCGGCAATCGAAGTTGACACACTCGACTTGAAGCTCGATCCCGACGACCGGCTGCTGATCTGCTCCGATGGCCTGACCAACATGATCGACGACCAGGCGGTCGCTTCTCTCCTGGGGGTGGGGGCTCCCGAAGAGGTGGCCTGGAATCTGATCGAGGCGGCCAATCGCGCCGGAGGTCACGACAACATCACCGTGATAGTGGTTGTCGTCGAGGAGTGACATGACCCGCACGGGCGAAAGCGGGATGCTGGTGGCGGCCGCGGGAGTGGCCGCTTTCGGGGTAACGCTGGTTCTACTGGCGGGTGGCCAGACGATCGATGCCCGCATCGGCCTCACCTTCGCGGTGATGGTTTTCGCTTTCGGAATGGTGCATTTCGCTATTCGGCGCTGGGCGCCATCTGCCTCCACCGTGATCCTTCCCCCCGCCGCGTTGCTCACCGCCCTGGCGCTGGCCGAAATTCACCGCCTCGATCCGGTCCGCGCCGGCCTCCAGCAGTGGTGGCTCCTCGTGGCGGCGGCCTTGACGGTGACGCTCTTGGGATTCCTCCACCACCGCGGGATCGCCACCATCCGCCGCTACCGGTACCTCTATCTGCTCGTCGGCTTAGTCCTGCTACTCCTCCCCCTGCTCCCTTCGGGAGGACCGCTCCCTCTGCGCGGCCTGGAGGTGAACGGCTCCCGACTGTGGTTGGTGGTCGATCTGGCCTTCACCGAAATGCGGTTCCAGCCCGGAGAGATTGCCAAATTGCTGCTTGTCCTTTTCCTCGCCGGCTACCTGGCCGAACGCCAGCCCGCCCTGGCTGAGAAACCTCGCAAGTTCGGGCCTTTCCGCTTTCCCGAGCCGCGTCAGCTCTTCCCGGTGGTTTTGGTCTGGATCGGAAGCCTGGTGGTTCTCATCGTCCAGCGTGACCTCGGTGCCTCGGTTCTGCTTTTCGGAGCCTTTGTGGGGATGATCTATGCCGCCACCGGCCGCCCCTCCTACCTCCTGATCGGAGGGTTGCTCACCATCGGCGGTGGAATCGCCGCCACCCGGGTCTTCGACCATGTTGGCCGCCGAGTGGTGGCCTGGCTGCAACCGTTCCAGAACTACGACGGCGCCGGCTATCAGGTGGCCCAGGCTTGGTTTGGGATGGGAACCGGGAGTCTGGCCGGGTCCGGTATCGGGCTGGGGAGACCCGACCTGATTCCCAACGCCGCCACTGACTTCATCTTCGCGGCGGTGGCCGAAGAGCTTGGTTTCGCCGGGTCGATGGCCGTCCTGGCTGCCTTCGCCCTCCTCGTCGGAGCCGGATTCGGCATCTCACTGCGATGCCGGGATCGATTTCGCAAGCTCACGGCCGCCGGTCTCACCTGGGTGCTGGGGCTGCAGGCATTTCTCATCATCGGTGGCGTCCTCCGCCTGGTCCCACTCACCGGGATCACCCTGCCGTTCATGTCCTATGGGGGGTCGTCCCTGGTGGGCAACCTCCTTTTGCTGGGGTTGTTGGCCCGCATCAGCCATGAGGAGCAGACCTGAACCGTCCCACCCGCCGCCTCGCCGCTGCCGTCCTCGTCGGATTCGCCCTTCTCGGCCTGATGACCACTTGGGTCCAGGTGGTAGCGGCCGACACCTATCGGCTCGATCCGCGCAACGCCCGATTCAACCTCACGCAGACCGGAAAGGAGCGGGGTCTCATCGTCTCCGCCGATGGGGTGGTTCTCGCCCGCAGCGACCCAGATCCCGCCACCACCGGCTCGTTCATCCGCTCTTACCCCGAAGGCGCCGCCTTTGCCAACGTCGTTGGCTATTCCTCTTTGTTATTCGGTGAGCAGGGGATCGAACGGGCCTACTCCGCCGATCTGCGCTCCCGCCGCGATTTCACGATCTCCGATCTGCTCTCGGTGATCTTGGGACGCGATCTCCGGCCCCAGAACCTCCAGCTCAACATCGATGCCTCGCTGCAGAGGCTGGCCTATCAAGCTCTTGCCGGCCAGGCCGGGGCGGCGGTGGCCCTCGACCCCCTCACCGGAGCGGTGCGAGCGCTTGTCACGTCTCCGAGCTACGACCCTTCGCTGCTGCTCGGCACCGACGCCGCCAATCAATACCAAGTGCTGCTTGAGGACCCTGCCCGACCGCTCTCCGATCGCGCCACCCGCGAGCTCTATCCCCCGGGCTCGACCTTCAAGACGGTGGTGGCCGCCGCGGCCATCGACAGCGGCACCGCCACCCAGGAAACAACCTTCGCCGACCCCGCGGAGTTTCCCCTCCCCGGATCGATCGCAGTCATCCAGAACGCCGGGGGCGGGCCCTGCAACAACGGAACCAGCACAACGCTGTTGCAAGCGTTCGTGAGATCGTGCAATACCACCTTCGCTCGCATTGCCATCGAGGTAGGGGCCGAGCCGATCGGCGAGATTGCCCAGCAAATCGGGTTCAATCGCGAGATCCCATTCCCCTGGCCGGTGGCTGAGAGTGCGTTCGCTACCTCGGTCCTCGCCAACGACGACGCCGCTCTCGGACAAAGCGGCATTGGCGAACGAGATGTGAGGACCACCCCCCTGCAGATGGCGATGGTGGCGGCCGCCGTCGCCAATCAGGGCACCGTGATGGTCCCCAATCTTGTTGCCCGCATCTTTGATAGCGACGGCAATGAGGTCGAAACAGTCGAACCGACCGTCCTCGATACCGCTTTTACCCCTGATACGGCCTTCGTGATGAGCCAAATGATGGAAAGAGTGGTCACCGAAGGAACGGGAAGACAGGCAGCGGTCCCCGGGGTCAGAGTGGCGGGAAAGACGGGCACCTCGACGGGTGTCGAAGGGCGACCCCATGCGTGGTTTATCGGTTTTGCTCCCGTCGATGCCCCCACAATTGCTGTGGCGGTGTTCGTCGAAGCGGGCGGGAACATCGGTGAGAACGCCAGCGGCGGATCCGTTGCGGCTCCAATAGCATCACAACTCTTCAGCGGTTGGTTGAACCGGTGATCTCTAGAATCCTCCTCAGTTCTCAATGAACTTCCCTCACCCCCTCACTGATCGTTATCACCTCGCGTCGCACTTGGCCCGGGGAGGGATGGCCGACGTCTATCTCGGCCAGGACAGCCTGCTGGGACGCAAGGTGGCGATCAAGGTCCTGCACTCGCAGTTTTCGAACGACGAGGCTTTCGTCAAGCGGTTTCGGCGAGAAGCGCAGGCAGCCGCCAACCTCACCCATCCCAACATCGTCGGCATTTACGACTGGGGCCAGGCCAACAGCACCTATTTCATCGTCATGGAGCTGGTCGACGGCCGTAGCCTCCGCGACGTCCTCCGTTCCGAGGGGGCGTTGCTCCCGCGGCGGGCCGCCGAGATCACGGCCGAGGTGGCGTCGGCCCTGTCCGCTGCGCACCGAGCCGGACTGGTCCATCGGGATGTCAAGCCCGGCAACATCTTGCTCTCCAGCGACGGCACCGTAAAGGTCACCGACTTCGGCATCGCCCGGGCTTGGGACGATTCCCAGGAGCTGACCAGGACCGGAGCGGTGATCGGCACCGCCACCTATTTCAGCCCCGAGCAAGCCCAGGGCAGCGACGCCGACGAGCGCTCCGACGTCTACTCATTGGGTGTGGTCCTCTACGAGATGCTCGCCGGGCGGCCACCCTTCTCCGGTGAGAGCCCGGTGGCGGTGGCCTACCAGCACGTCTCCGCCAGTGCCCCGCCCCCGTCGTCGATCAATGTCGATGTCCCCGCCGAGCTCGACGCCATCGTCACCCGCGCCCTGGAAAAGGACCCCGCCTTTCGCTATCAGAACGCCGACGAGATGCGAGCCGACCTGCTTCGGGTCCTGGCTGGGCAGGCGCCGGCGGTGATTCCGGTGGCAGTCCCGGCGGCCGCGCCCACCCAGGTAGTCGGGGCCGACCCCAGCAACACCCGGGTTTTGACCGCCGCTCCGGTACGAACTTCCGGTCCACCGACGCAGACCATTCCCCCAATCGAAGAGCGGCGGAGTCAGATCCCCTTCATCCTTACCGCCTTCGGCTTGCTGGCCCTGCTGGCGGCCATGGTCTTCTTGGTCTTTCGCATGGCCAACGAGGGACCGCCCCCAACTACCACCCTTCCCCCGATCGAGATTCCCAATCTGGCTGGAGAAACTGAGGCCCAAGCTGTCACCATTCTCGAGGGTCTCGATCTCGAACCCGAGCTGCGCCAAGAGGCCTCGGCCGACGTAGAGGAGGGCATTGTCATCCGCACCGACCCGGCCGCCGGCACGGTGGTCGAAGCGGGTCGGCTGGTTTTGGTGTATGTCTCCGCCGGGGTGGAACCAGTGGAAGTCCCGACCCTCATCGGCGAAACCAGGGAGCGAGCCGAAGCTCTGATCAACGAGGCCGGACTCACGGTCGGCACGGTCACCGAAAGGGCGGACCCCGAGGCCGAACCGGGAATCGTCGTCGACCAGTCCCCGGTGGCCGGGATCGAGCGCGATCCGGGGGAGCCGGTCAACCTCGTCGTCTCCACCGGGGCCGAGGAAATCCCACTACCCGACCTTTCCGGTCAGGCCGACAACGACGCCTTCGCCGAGCTCAACCGGCTCGATCTCAACTGGGAAACGGTCACCGAGGCTTCGAATGATTTCGATGAAGGGATCGTGATCCGGACCCAGCCCGGAGCGGGAGAGCTAGTGAGGGCGGGCGACACCATCACCGTGGTGGTTTCCACTGGTCCCTCCCAGGTGGAGGTGCCCGACCTTTTCGGCCTCACCTTCGATCAGGCCCAACAATCACTCGAGGACGAGGGACTCGAAATCGGCGAGAACCCCAACATCACCAACACCGACGATCCCGAGCTCGACGGCAGGATCATCAATCACACCCCTCCCGCCGGGTCTTCGGTAAACAGGGGAACGGTGGTCACCGTCACCATCGGCTTTTTCGAGGAGCCACCCGGGAATGGCAACGGCAACGGAGGTGGGGGCGGCGGCTAGCCGGGGTTCGCCAGCCGCTTCGCGGTCAACCTGATGGCCGTTGGCTGCTGGTCGTCGACCATCCATCCGGAGCTACAGACTCCGGCGGGGCTTAGCCGCGTAGAAAGTTGCCCAGGAGCTTCTTTCCCTCGGTGGTCATGATGCTCTCGGGATGAAATTGGACTCCGGTGACGGGATCGCTTTCGTGCCGGAGCCCTTGCACGACGCCGTCCTCGCTCCAGGCGACGGGGAGGAGCTCTGGTGGCAGCCGGGTCGCCGCCAATGAGTGATAACGGGTGGCGATGAACGGGTTGTCCAGACCCTCGAAAATTCCTCGACCGTCGTGGCGGATCTCACTCGTCTTCCCGTGGCGGGGCTCGGGCGCCAGATCGACCTCTCCCCCATACGCCACCGCGATCGCCTGGTGGCCGAGACAGACCCCCAGGGTGGGAATCTCCTTCGAGAAGGCGCGGATGTAGTCGATCGAGAAGCCGGCGTTCTCGGGAATGCCCGGCCCGGGCGAGATCACCAGGCGTTGGAAGTCCACCGCTTCTTCTGCTTCCGCAGGCTTGAGGAGGTCGTTGCGGATCACCACCGGATCGGCGCCGAGCTCGCCCAGGTACTGGACCAGGTTGTAGGTGAACGAGTCGTAGTTGTCGAGAACGAGGACCCGGTTCGACACCGCGGGTCCTAGCGGAAGTTGGTCGTCATCAGAAACCCGACGGCGATGGCGACGAGACCACCTATCAGCCAGAACTGGTTCCAGTTGAAGATGAATCGGGCCAGCACCGCCAGCACTCCGAGGCCCATCAGGCCCGACATCAACGCCACGTACCAGGTGGGGCTGGGCTCTTTCGACTTGGCCTTGGAGGCGGCCGCAGTGGCGGCGGCGACGGGGCTCGGACCTCGTTTGGTCTTGCGTCTCTTCGACTCGGGCATGCCCGCAGACGCTAGCTGCGCCAGACCGGCACCATGTCCTCGCGGCAATGGCGCGGAGCCGAGAACTCGGTGGCATTCACGTACTTCAAGGTGAGCTCGGCGCCGCATACCGAACAGCGATAGTCCTGATCGGCTTCGATCACATCGTCGGGATCCACCTCCGGCGGCGGAGTGCTGAGGGTGCGAATGAAGTACATCGCCACGTACCAAATCAGGACTCCCAGGCCAATGGCCAATAGGAGGCGGAGGATTCCCACCGGTCGTCTAGAGCAGTTCGAGAATGGTGGCGTTGGCCATGCCACCGCCTTCGCACATGGTCTGGAGGCCGTAGCGGCTTCCGGTCCGCTCCATCTCATGGACCAGCGTTGTCATCAGTCGGGTTCCGGATGCCCCCAAGGGGTGGCCAAGAGCAATCGCGCCGCCGTTGACGTTGGTCCTTGCCCAGAGGGCGTCAGGATCGGTGCCACCGTGCTCGATCCGCCAAGCCGCCACTACTGAGGCGAAGGCTTCGTTGACTTCGAGCAAACCGATCTCGTCGATCGAGAGTCCTGCTCGATCGAGAACCTTCGAGGTGGCGGGGATCGGGCCGGTGAGCATGATCACGGGATCGACGCCGGCCAGGGCGAAGGACACGAATCGCGCCTTGGGCTTGAGGCCAAGCGCTTTTGCCTTCTCTTCGCTCATCACCAGCACTGCCGCCGCCCCGTCGGAGATCTGCGAAGAGTTGCCGGCCGTGACCGAGCCGTCGACTTTGAACGCCGGCTGCAGGGAGGCGAGCTTTTCGAGTGAGGTGTCCCAGCGGATGCCTTCGTCGCGAGTCACCACTTCCGATCCGGATTCCCCCTTGACGGTCACCGGCACGATCTGGCTCTCGAAACGTCCTTCCTCCGTCGCCCGCGCCGCCCGCTGGTGGGAATCGAGGCCGATTCGATCGAGGGTCGCGCGATCAAGGCCCCACTTCTCGTTGATCATCTCGGCGGAGAGCCCTTGGGGGATGAGACCGTGGCTGTAGCGCTCGAGCATGAGCGGTCCGAAGGGCATTCCCGGGCCCTGCTGAGCGGTGACTCCCATGGGAATCCGGGTCATCGATTCGATTCCGGCCGCGATCACGACGTCGTAGGCGCCGGCGATCACCCCTTGGGCGGCGAAGTGGGCCGACTGCTGGGAGGACCCACATTGGCGGTCCACCGTGGTCCCCACCACTTCTTCGGGAAAGCCGGCGGCGAGGGCGGCGTTGCGGCCGATGTTGAGGCTCTGCTCGCCCGTCTGGGAGACGCATCCCATGATCACGTCCTCAACCAGCGAGGGGTCGAGACTGTTGCGCTCGATCAGGGCTTTGAGCGGAATCGAGGCCAGGTCAACGGGATGGATGTCCTTGAATTTGCCGTTGCGCCGGGCGACCGGTGTCCGCACCGCATCGACGATCACTGCATTCGCCACCACTACCACGCTCCTTATCGAAACCTAAGGTTCTGTACTGCGGAAAACGCATGAAATTGCATTCGGATTCCGCTCGTGGA